>DATBZR010000093.1:0-2492 GCA_036513095.1 Candidatus Dormiibacterota bacterium
GAGATCGGGCGTGTCAGCCTGCTGACCGCCAACGACGAGGTCGAGCTCGCCCAGGCGATCGAGGCCAAGCCCCTGCACGATGCGCTGAAGGCGCTGAACGTGATCGAGGAGATGGACGGCCGCCAGCGCTCGGTCGAGGAGCTGCTCCCAGAGGTGGTCGAGCGCCTCGCCACGGTCAAGCGCAAGGGCCAGCAGGCGCACATCGCCCTGGAGCTGATCGGCCTCGCCGACGTATCCAAGCTCCAGAACCTCATCGACGCCGCCGCCGCCGAGCGCCGCCGCCAGGCGACCAACGGCGTCGCCCGCCCGCGGGTTCGCGCCGAGGCGCTCGAGGCATATCGCATCGCGCGTTACCGCCTCACCGAGCGCTACGAGCGCGCCTACGAGGCGAAGCAGCGGCTGACCGAGGCCAACCTTCGTTTGGTCGTGTCGATCGCCAAGAAGTACATCGGCCGCGGCATGTCGTTCCTGGACCTGATCCAGGAAGGGAACATGGGCCTCATTCGGGCGGTCGAAAAGTTCGACTACCACAAGGGTTACAAGTTCTCGACCTATGCCACGTGGTGGATCCGTCAGGCCATCACCCGCGCCATCGCCGACCAGGCGCGGACGATCCGCATCCCCGTGCACATGGTCGAGACGATCAACAAGCTGGTGCGCGTCTCGCGCCGCCTGCTCCAGGAGCTGGGCCGCGAGCCGAGCGACGAGGAGATCGGCGAGGAGATGGGCATCACGCCCGAGAAGGTTCGCGAGATCGTGAAGGTCTCCCAGGACCCGGTTTCGCTCGAGACGCCCATCGGCGAGGAAGAGGACTCCCACCTCGGCGACTTCGTCGAGGACCGAGAGGCCGTCTCGCCTCAGGACGCTGCGTCCCTGACGATGCTGCACTCCGAGGTCGAGGACGTGCTCGACACTCTCACGCCCCGCGAGCGGCGCGTGCTGCAGCTGCGGTTCGGGCTGATCGACGGTCACCAGCGCACGCTGGAAGAGGTAGGGAAGCGGTTCGGAGTGACCCGCGAGCGAATCCGCCAGATCGAAGCGAAGGCGCTGCGCAAACTCCGCCACCCCTCGCGCTCAAAGAAGCTCCGCGACTACCTGGAATAGGTCCCCATCTCCACGCAGGGGAGAGGTACGTACGGCGCGCGAAGGGACCACCCGCCAAAAGGGCACAGTTGGCGGCACCGGCGGCCCTGGATTCAGCAAGCGGAGGGGGAATCACGCCGGGGCGAACGGGATCCGATCAAGAGACCGGAGCCGCTGCTCACCCTGGCGGAGGCGAAGCGGGCACGCGCGAATCGCGAGTCGTGACGAGGCGGGTCCACAGCACAGCGTCATGCTCATCTCGGACCTCGAACATAGATTTGCTCGCGGGCAGGTACTCGACGGTGCCACGGTTGAAACCAATCGGAATGAGCCGCAGCGGTAATGCGCCCTCGAGTCTGCAGCCACCCGCCTCCACCTCCAGTGCTTTGGAATAGCGCCCATCGCGGACCACCCGCGTTGTGAACGGTCCGGTCCAACGTACATAGACGCCCCCGCCGAGGTCACGGCTCACCAGGCTGGCAAACCGGAGCCCCAGGTACAACAACCCGCCGCCGAGCCCGGCGAAGACAACCCACATAACCGCTATGACAGGCCCTACGAGCCGGTGGTCAAATAACGACAAGAAGCTCAAGAACGCCGGGAGCGTGGAGCAGAAGATCAGCACAAATATGACCTGCCCGGCGACGTTGCCCTTTCGCAAGGAAATCGATTGGGCGTATTCGGTTATCGCCGGCGTGAGGGGCAGCTCTTGTTGCATCCCCGAGCCCGGCAGCACGGCACGATTATGAGATGCGTTTCAGGATCGTGAACTTCTCGTCTGTGCTCGTCTCGACCAGCCCGCCAAAGGAGACGCTCGCGGCGCCGTCGACGTTGAGCACGCTCTCGGGCACGCCCGGCATCTCGAACACGCGATCGACCGCGTACTGCGCCGCCACGTCCGGGAATTTCGCCCGCAGCGAATCGAGCTCCCACGGGCGCAGCACGATCCAGTCGGGCTGCAGCACCGCGATCAGGTCGGAGAGGTCGCGCCTGGCGGGCGGCAGCTTCTTGAGCGCGCGCACCGACGTGGGTGAGGTGAGGCCGGGGTAGTCGTAGAGCTTCACGTTGCCGTAGAACCCGATGTATCCCGCGGATTCCGACACGACCGACTGACCCGGCTGGACATTCGCTCTCAGGTACTCACCCGCCTGCGCGCGCACCTGGTTCTCGATCGACTGCACCTTCGACTCGACCGCGAAGCTGAAAGGCATGTGGATCGCGTAGGCGACCGCCAGCAATGTAGCGAGCACAACGGGGATTCGTGGCGTAACCGACGAAAGGCGCTGCATGCCAAACGCCGCGACGATCATCACGAGCGCGAGGAACGGTGGCATGTACCAGTCGCCGTAGAAGAGGACCGGCAGGAAGTACACGCGATACGCGAAGAACAGCGCGAGGAATGCCGTGAC
>DATBZR010000094.1:0-73226 GCA_036513095.1 Candidatus Dormiibacterota bacterium
CTTCGCATCGAGCCTCACGCAGAACCAGATCGTGTCGTTCTTTCTCGCCCTTGCCATCCTGCTGCTCACCTGGTACGCGGGCACGCTGCTGGGTTTCTTCACCAGGCCTCCGGTCAACGCGCTGTTCCAGTACGCCGGCGGGTCCAACCGCTTCCAGTCGTTTGGCCTCGGACAGGTGACGCTCAAGGACAGCGTTTACTTCCTCAGCCTGGGCGTGGCCGCGCTGTTCCTCACGACGCGGCTGCTCGATGCGAGGCGATGGCGGTGAGTCGCCGTCTGCGCTCGGGGTCCGCCAGCTTGCTCCTGACCGCGCTGGCGCTCGCAGCGCTGGTCGTTTTGAACGTGGCCGCGTCGCGCGGCACGCAATCCTGGGACCTCACGCGCAGCGGGGTCAACACGCTCGCACCGCAGTCTGTCCTGGCGGCACGGCGCCTGGACTCCGATCTGCTTGTGATCGGCCTGTTCCGGTCCGCTCCTGGAAATGGACAGACGCAGGCCGAAGCGCTGGTCGGCCTGTACCAGGCGCAGAGCGCTCACATCGTCTACCGCAGCGCGAGCTTCGATGCCGACGTGGCCGACGTGCGGAAGTACTCGGTCACCGAGGCGGGCACGCTGGTGCTCGACTATCGCGGCAAGACGCAGCTCTTGACGCCGGTGCTGCAGACCGAGCAGGACTTCACGTCGGCGCTGCTGACTCTCGAGTCGAACCGGGCCCCGGTCGTGTGCTGGGCGGCTGGAGTGGGAGGGCGCAGTCGCACGGACACCGGCCAAAACGGCTATTCGAGCGTCGTGGACGTCCTGGCCAGAAACAACTTCCAAACCAGGGACCTGCTCATGGCAGGCCTCACCGCCATCCCGTCCGACTGCGACGAGGTGGTCCTGATCGCGCCTGCCTCGCCGCTCGACGCTCCGGCCGTGGAGTCCTTCGGACGTTACCTGGCGGCAGGGGGGAGCCTGCTCATCGCCGCCGACCCGTGGAGCCAGGCGCCCGTGGCGGCGGCGTCTCTGAACGACGTGCTGAAGCCATATGGTCTCGGGTTTTCCGGCGGGCTTGTCGTCGAACCGGACACTTCGCGCGCCTTCGACGCGGTCACACCCGCCGTCTTCAGTTACGGCAGCTCGCCGATCACGCGGGACATCCAGGGCTTCGCGTCATTGTTCCCCGAGGCGACGGGGATCACCGGCACGCCGGCCGCGACGGCCGCCGCGGTCGCGATCGCATCGACCACCAACCGCTCCTACTCGATCGGAACGCCGCGGCAGGACCTCTCCCGTCAGGCGGCTGACACTCCGGGGCCGTTCACGATCATGGAGACGCTGGAGGTTCCGGCCGGACAGAAGCCGGCGCGAATCGCCATGGTCGGAACGAGTGCCTTTGCCGAGAACCTCGTCCTGCCGCCGAGCAGCAATGACGCCAACCTCGAGCTCGCCCTCGGCACTTTCCAGTGGCTGGCGCGGGAGGATTCCTTGATCTCGCTGCCGCCCAAGCCGCCCCGCGCCCTACCGCTCACTCTGACCCAGCAGGACCAGGGGACGGTGATCTTCATCACCATCTTCCTGATGCCCGGCCTGGTCGTGTTCGGGGGCGTCCTGGTCTGGTGGCGCCGGCGCCTTGTCCGATAGCAAAACTCCAGTTCGATTAACCTAACGCTCCGCGGCATTGCGGCCGCGCGGCCCGAGGGCGACGCGACATTTCATGGAGGGCTAGTGGATCCAAATACAGTCTGGTTCGGCGTGGCCGGCGGGCTTGCCGCGGTGCTTTTTGCCGTCGTTCTGATCTTTCTCGTCTTGCGCATGCCACCCGGAAACGAGCGCATGCGAGAGATCTCGGCGGCGATCCAGGAAGGCGCCTCCGCCTATCTGAACCGCCAGTACACGGTGATCGCGATCATCGGCGTGATCATCGTGATCGTCATCGGTCTGTTCATCAACTGGACCACCGCCGCGCTCTTCATTGTCGGCGCCGTCCTGTCCGCATCGGCTGGTTACGTCGGCATGAATATCGCTGTGCGGTCCAACCTGCGTACGGCTGAGGCTGCGCGCGGCGGGCTCAACCAGGCCCTGCAGGTGGCATTTCGCGGCGGCGCCGTGACCGGGTTCATGGTCGTCGGCCTCGGGCTGCTTGGCGTTTCCGCCGCCTACCTCGTCTTCAAGAACCCGGACGCCCTCGTTGGCCTCGCTTTCGGCGCCAGCCTCGTCTCAGTGTTCGCTCGATTGGGCGGCGGCATCTACACGAAGGCGGCGGACGTAGGCGCCGACCTGGTGGGAAAGGTGGAGGCCGGCATCCCCGAGGACGATCCACGGAACCCGGCGGTGATCGCGGACAACGTGGGCGACAACGTCGGCGACTGCGCTGGCATGGCCGCCGACCTGTTCGAGACCTACGCCGTGACGATGATCGCCGCGATGCTCCTGGGCTCCCTGCTCTTCAAGAACCAGGTCGGCTGGGTGATCTACCCGCTCCTGCTTGGCGCAGTGAGCGTGGTCGGCTCGATCGTGGGCGCATTCTTCGTCCGCATCTTCAATCCGAACTGGATCATGGGCGCCCTGTACTCCGGCCTCCTCGTCGCGGTCGGTATCGCGGTCGTCGGCTTCTGGTTTGTCACTCAGTACATGAAAGGCAACGGCTACCTACCGGCGGGCGGTGGCGTGAGCGATCCCAACAACCTGTTCTTCGCCGCATTGATTGGAGTGGTGACGACGGTTCTGATCGTGGCCATCACGGAGTTTTTCACCGAGACCGCCTACTGGCCCGTCCACCTCATTGCCAAGGCGTCGGTGACGGGACACGCAACCAACATCATCGCGGGTCAGGCAATCGGCATGATGGCCACCGCTCTGCCCGTGCTGGTGATCGGGATCAGCATCCTTTCGGCCTATGCGCTCGGTGGCCTGTACGGCATCGCCACCGCCGCAGTCGCAATGCTCTCCATGACCGGGATCATCGTCGCCATCGACTCCTACGGGCCGATCACCGACAACGCGGGCGGCATCGCCGAGATGGCCAATCTCCCGCCAGAGGTGCGTACCGTCACGGACCGGCTGGACGCCGTCGGCAACACGACCAAGGCCGTGACGAAGGGATACGCAATCGGGTCGGCCGGCCTGGCCGCGCTCGTCCTCTTCTCCTCATACACGCAGGAGCTCGCGCGCGCGGGTCATGCGACCAAGTTCGAGCTCTCGGATCCACTCGTGATCGTCGGCCTGTTCCTCGGCGGAATCCTGCCGTTCCTGTTCGGTTCGCTCGCCATGCTGGCGGTAGGCCGCGCGGGTGGCCTGGTGGTCGAGGAGGTGCGGCGCCAGTTCCGCGAGATCAAGGGAATCATGGAAGGCACCGGCAAGCCCGAGTACGGCACCGCAGTGCGCATCGTGACGGCCGCCGCTCAGCGCGAGATGATCCTGCCGGGCGTCATTCCGGTGATCGCGCCGCTGGCGGTCGGCTTCATCCTCGGCCCGCGAGCCCTCGGCGGAATGCTTCTGGGCGCCATCGTGACCGGGTTGTTCCTCGCCATTCAGATGACGAGCGGCGGTGCGGCCTGGGACAACGCCAAGAAATACATCGAGGAGGGCCACCTGGGCGGCAAGGGATCGGAGGCGCACAAGGCTTCGGTGACCGGCGACACGGTCGGAGACCCGAACAAGGACACCGCCGGACCGGCCATCAACCCGATGATCAAAGTGATCAATATCATCGCCATCCTGATCGCCGGAACGGTCGCAACCAACTACCTGATCCACTAGCCGGACCGGCGGTAGACTCGTCCTGGGGTGGACGACTACCAGAAGGAGATCGCCGACCTCGAAACGCAGGTCGGGCGGCTGGTCGAGGAGGAGGGTGACGCCCGGACCATCGCGGAGCTGACGATGCAGCTGGAGATCCTGAAGGCTATCTATGCCCGCGTCATCGACCTTCACACGCGGGGCCTCAAGGACGAGGGCCTTCGGTACGGCTTGCGCATCCAGGGCTACGGGGATTGGACGATCGATAATGTCTACGCGTTTGTGTACGAACGGTCCGTGGAGCTCGAGCCCAGGGCACACAGCGCCTTCGTCGGGGGCATCAAGGCCGCCGATTTCGCTCTGATGCTCAATCCGTAAGAGAGGAGGCTGCATGGAAACCCCGCTGACGCCACTGGAGTTCGCGCGACGCGCACGCAAGCTGTACGGGGACCGGGAGGGCGTCGTCGACGGAGACCTCCGCCTCACGTATGAGCAGTTCTTCGACCGGTGCGACCGCTGGTCGGCAGCATTGCAGGGGATGGGCGTGAGGAAGGGCGACCGGGTCGCCTACATCGCACCGAACACCCACGAGCAGCTCGAATCCTTCTATGCCGTGCCTCAGATCGGCGCCGTGCTGGTGCCGATCAACTACCGCCTGACCGCTGAGGATTTCGTTTACATCACCTCGCATTCGGGCGCCAAGATTCTGTGCGTCCATCCGGATTATCTCGACGCCGTCGACGGAGTTCGCGACCAGCTGGGCGGCGTGCAGCAATTCGTGAGCCTGGGGAGTGCCGGCGGCAGAAAAGGATGGACCGAGTACGAAGCCGCTGTTGCGTCTGCGAAACCGGACTACGAGCGCCCCGATATCGCCGAGACCGACCTCCTCACCATCAACTACACCAGCGGCACGACCGCAAAGCCGAAGGGCGTGATGATCACGCACCGGAACGCGTGGGCCAACGCCGTCGGCACGCTGGTCCATTTCCATATCACGGTCGGCGACCGCTACCTCTGGACTCTGCCCATGTTCCACGCGAACGGATGGACTTTCGTGTGGATCATCACCGCTGTCGGTGGTACGCACATCTGCCTGCCGAAGGTGGAACCGGCTCGAGTCTTCGAGCTGGTCCGCACAGAGAAGGTCGGCTGGCTTTGCGCCGCGCCGACCATCCTGATCGCGCTCGCCAACGCCCCCGCCGACATGCGGCGTGACGTGCCGAAAGGCGTGCAGGTCATCACAGCGGGAGCGGCGCCCGCCGCCGCGACGATCGAGCGCATGGAAGGTGATCTCGGTTGGGAGGTGACGCAGGTCTACGGGCTGACCGAGACCGCCCCCTTTATCACCATCTGCGAGCCACGGCCCGAGCACAAGAAGCTGGGCGCCACCGAGTTGGGGATCATCAAGGCAAGGACCGGTGTCGAGCTGATCACCTCAGGCGAGCTGCGCGTCGTGGACGACGGGAAAGATGTGCCCGCGGACGGCAAGTCGCTCGGAGAGATCATCGCGCGCGGCAACGTGATCATGCAGGGCTACTACAACGACCCCGAGGCGACCAAGAAGGTCATGGGTGACGGTTGGTTCCACACAGGCGATGCCGCCGTGCTGCACCCGGACGGATACGTCGAGATCCGAGACCGGATCAAGGACGTGATCATCAGCGGGGGAGAGAACATCTCGAGCCTGGAGGTCGAGGGTGTTCTGCTCCGCCACCCGGCGGTGCAGGAGGCGGCGATCGTCGGGCTTCCGCACGAAAAGTGGGGCGAGGCCCCGCACGCTTATGTGGTTCTGAAGGCCGGCGCTACGGCGACCGAACCCGAGCTGATCGCGTACACGCGTGAGCGGCTGGCGCACTTCAAGGCGCCGCACAGCGTGACGTTCGTGCAGGAGCTGCCGAAGACGGCGACGGGCAAGATCCAGAAGTACGTGCTGAGAAAGGGAGCAGCGGCGGTCGTCCGGCAGTAGCGGTTACGGCGAAGGCCCGAACTTAGCGGTCGGTGGGATGGTGACTATGCGCCCGTCATCGCCCCGCACGATTTGCCAGTTGCCCTCGTGCACCATCCAGTGATGCCGGTAGCAGAGCAAGGTCAGGTTGGGCGGATCATTGGTGCCACCATGGAACCAGTGCTGGATGTGGTGTCCGGAGGTCCAGCTCGCCGGCCGCTCGCAACCAGGCCAGGTGCAGCCCCGGTCGCGGATGTTGAGCGCTTTGCGCGCCGGCCCCGAGATCGTCCGCTTGGCCCGCCCGACGTCGATCACCGCCGACCCGGAGTCGAGCAAGATGCGGGTGACCGACGCGTCGCAAGCGAGCCTTTCGACGGTCTTCGAGGAGACCGGAACAGAGGAGAACTCCATATCCGCGGCCGGCGCGCCCGGGAGCCCGAGCAGCGTCTCGAGCGAGGCGGTGACCTGCAGATGAGTGCGCTGGGATCCCTGCTGCGGAATCAAACCGCTATCCAAAACATGCATGGCCATATCGACCATGGCGTCAGCGAGGCGCTTCTCCCGAGTGCGGTCGTCATGAGCGCCTGACTTCCGCGCCAGCGGCTCGAACGCAGTCCGCAGCGCGGCCCCACCTTCGGGATCGAAGATGCCAGTCAGCTGGACGCTCCCGTCTTCACCTGTGCTGATCCAGAGCATGCGGTTCTCCACCTGGGTTGCCTGCTCGGCCTCAAAGCCTTTGCGGTCGGCCGAGTGCCGGTAGTGCTGGCACGTGTAGTAGAACTTGCCCGGCGAGCTCTCCCTCGCCTTGGCGAGCAGTAGAGCCTCGTCGAACTTGCTTCCCACCGAGTTCGCCGTCCTGGCCATCGCCTTCAGATGAGCGAACCCAATCGCACCTTCCAAAACCGCCTGGTGGCTTTCGGGCAATCCCTCCAGCTTCTTGCCGACCGCGATCAGGTCGGCGGCAACAGTGCTCGTCTGGTGGCAGTTGAGCCGGATCCAGTCGATGGCTGTGGCATAGCCCTGCATGTCGTACTCGTTGCTGGCGGCAAACCGAGCTGCCAATGAAGAGGCGTTGAGAAGCAGAACATCCACCTGTCGGAGCGTCTGCCGGAGCTCTTCTCCGACCTCGGCAGCGGAGACCGAAGCCTGCACGTCTTGCGTCGCGAGCATAGAAACAGACTACCAAACATACGTTCGCTTGTCAAGAGAATTGACCCAAATAGTTGCGCAAAATGCGCTCCCACTCCCAGCCCCGATCCCGACCACCCAGCCCAGCCACCACTCCCTCTTCCCAGCCCTTCGAACGGGTGGCCTCACTCCCAGCGTGGCTTGAAAACTACACTGACGAATGGAGATGGGGAGGCTGGAGCTGCCGGACCGCTACAACGTCGGCGCCGACCTTCTCGAGCGCAACCTCGAAGCAGGTCGCGGGAGCAAGATCGCGATCCACTCCGCGACCAAAGACCTCACATATACCGAACTCTTCAACCTCTCCTGCGGCGCGGCCGCAGCTCTCCGCGACCTCGGCGTGAGGCGCGAGGAGCGCGTCCTGATCGTCGCCTACGACGGCCCCGGGTGGGTCGCCGCCTTCCTCGGCGCGATCCGCCACGGCGCCATCCCCGTCCCCGTCAACCCGCTGCTCCAGCGCAGCGAGGACTACGACCACTTCATCGAGGACTCTCTCGCCCGCGTCGTGGTCGTAGACGCCAACACCGAGGAGAAGCTCAAGCCCGCCGCCGCCCGCTCCGACATTGCACCCCGCCTCCTTCGCGCCGACCAGATCAAGGCCGGCCCCGAGGTCGCGACCGCACCGACTCGCAAAGACGACATGGCGTTCTGGCTCTACAGCTCCGGCTCGACCGGCAAGCCGAAGGCCGTGGTCCACCTCCAGCACGACATCCCGTACACATGCGTCACCTACGGCGAGCAGGTGCTCGGCATCAAGGAGCAGGACATCACCTTCTCGACCACCGGACTTTTCCACGCGTATGGGTTCGGCAACAACCTGACCATGCCGTACTGGGTCGGTGCCTCGACCGTTCTCCACGCCGGGCGCAACACGCCGGCGACGGTCCTGGACACGATCGAGAAGCGCCGCCCGACACTCTTCTTCTCCGCGCCAACCCTCTACAACACGATCCTCAACTTCGAAGGTGCGAAAACCCGCGACCTCTCCTCGATCCGCCACTGCGTCGCGGCCGCCGAGGCGCTCCCTGCCGAAGTCTGGCGGCGCTGGAAGGATGCCTTCGGGCTGACCATCCTCGACGGCGTCGGCTCGACCGAGATGCTCCACATCTATTGCTCGAACCGGCTCGACGAGGTGCGGCCAGGGTCCAGCGGCAAGCCCGTCCCAGGCTACGAGCTGAAAATCCTCGATGACGCCGGCCGGCCCGTCGCGCAAGGCGAGGCAGGCGACCTCCATGTCAAAGGCGACAGCGCGCTCGCGCTCTACTGGGCCCAGCATGAGAAATCCAAGCGCTCGATCCTCGGCGAGTGGTTCGTCACTGGCGACCGCTATCGGGTCGACGCGGATGGCTTCTACTGGTACGAAGGGCGTTCCGACGACATGATCAAGGTCGGTGGTCTCTGGGTCTCGCCGATCGAGATCGAGTCCGTGCTCCTGGAGCATCCGGCCGTCGCCGAAGGCGCCGTGGTTGGCATCGAAGTCGAAGGCTTCATGAAGATCAAGGCATTCGTGATCGTCAAAGGAGACCACGCTCCCGGCGATGCGCTGGCGGCCGAGCTGCAGGAGCACTGCAAAGCACGCCTCCAGCGATTCCAGTTCCCGCACCTGATCGAGTTCGTGCCCGAGCTGCCCAAGACGGTGACCGGCAAGATCCAGCGGTACAAGCTCCGCGAGCAGGCTCCCGAGGCGGCACCCGCCTGATGGCTGTGAAGATCGCCGTTCTGCCATGCGATGGCGCCGGAAAGGAAGTCGTCCCCGAAGCGATCAAGGTTCTCCGCGCCGCGGGTGCCGAATTCGAGTTCGAGGAGTTCGACGTCAACGCGGACCAGTACATGCGCACCGGCGAGCCGATACCCGCGTCGGTCTGGAAGGAGCTCATGCGCGCGGACTCCATCCTGTTCGGAGCGGTTGGCGATCCGCGCGTCAACGATGCCGCGTATCTCGCGGGCGTGCTGTTGAGGCTGCGCTTCGAGCTCGATCTCTACGTCAATCTGCGCCCAGCCAGGCTCTACGACGACCGCCTCTCACCGCTGCGCCGCGAGGACAGGCGAAAGATGGACCTGCTGATCGTGCGCGAGAACACCGAGGGCCTCTACGTGGGGATGGGTGGACGGTTCAAGCGCGGTACTGAGGACGAGGTCGCGATCCAGGAGGACCTCAACACCTACAAGGGGGTGACCCGGATCATCGACTACGCCTTCGGAGTTGCCGGGCGCGAGGTGGTCATGGTCGACAAGTCGAACGCCATGACGTATGCGGGTGCCTTGTGGCAAGAGCGGTGGAAGGCGGTAGCCGCGAAGCATCCGAAGGTCAAGACGCGCCATCTCTACGTGGACGCGGCCGCAATGCAGCTGGTCCGGGACCCGACCCAGTTCGACGTGATCGTCACCGGCAACCTCTTCGGCGACATCCTGTCCGACCTGACGGCGGAGCTCATCGGCGGAATGGGCATCGCGCCCTCGGGGAACATCAATCCCGAGACGAAGCGCGGACTGTTCGAGCCGGTGCACGGCACCGCCCCGGACATCGCAGGCCGCGGCCTCGTCAACCCGATCGGAGCGATCTTGAGCGCTTCTATGATGGTGAGACACCTGGGTCATTCCGATATGGCGAAAGCGATCGAGGGCGCGGTCGAATCGGCCATTCGCGCGGGCGAGTGCACGCGCGATCTGGGCGGCAACCTGTCGACAGGTGAGTGCGGAGACGCCGTCGCGAAAAGGCTGAGGGACTAGTACAGAGATGGGCATGACGATGACCGAGAAGATCCTGGCTCGCGGAGCCGGTCGCGACAGCGTGCGTCCCGGCGACCTCGTGCTGGCCAAGGTCGACTTTGCGATGGGCCACGACCTCACCATCCCGCCCGCCGGCCGGATCATGCGCGAGCAGATGGGTGCGGAGAAGATCTGGGATCCGGAGCGTGTCGCGGTCACGCAGGACCATTTCCAACCAGCGAAGGATGCGGCCAGCGCGACACTCGGCCGGCTGACACGTGAGTTCTCGCGGGACATGGGCATCAAGTGGTATTTCGAGGTGGGGCAGGGTGGCATCTGCCACACGGTGCTACCTGAGAACGGCCTCGTGCTTCCCGGCGAGCTGGTCGTCGGGGCCGATTCGCACAGCTGCACCTACGGTGCGCTCAACAATTTCGCGACGGGCATCGGGTCGACCGACCTCGCGTGCGTTTTCGCGCTGGGCGAGCTGTGGTTCCGCGTGCCGGAGACGCTCAAGTTCGTCTATCACAACCGCCTCAAGGAGTGGGTCGAGGCGAAGGACCTGATCCTTTACGTGATCGGCCAGATCGGAGTGGACGGCGCCCGCTCGAAAGCGATGGAGCACACGGGCGAGGCCCTGCGGCACATCGACATGGAAGCCCGCCTGACGATGACCAACATGGCGATCGAAGCAGGCGCCAAGAACGGGATCATGGACTTCGACGAGGTGACCAGGGAGTACCTCGACGGGCGTGCGAAACGGCCTTACACGCCGGTCAGCTCCGACGCCGACGCCGAGTACGAGAAGGTCTTCGAGTTCGACGCGGAGAAGGTCGAGCTCGGTGTTGCGAGACCGATGTCGCCTGACAACTATTCGCCGCTTTCGGAGGTTGCGGGCACGAGACTCGACCAGGTGTTCATCGGGTCCTGCACCAACTCGCGGATCACCGACCTGCGCCGCGCCGCCGCGGTGCTCGACGGGCACAAGGTCGCGCCGGGCGTGCGGCTGATCATCACGCCGTCCTCGCACCAGGTCGCCATCCAGGCCGAGAAGGAAGGGCTGATCGGCATCTTCCTCGCCAGCGGAGCGGCCTGGACCACGGCCACCTGCGGCGCGTGCCTCGGCGGACACATGGGCGTGCTCGGTGAGGGAGAGGTTTGTCTCAGCACGACCAACCGCAACTTCCCCGGCCGCATGGGCCACCCGAAGGCGCTGGTCTATCTGTCCAACCCTGCGGTGGCCGCGGCAAGCGCGGTGACCGGCGTGATCACGCACCCGAAAGAGGTGCTCAAGAAGATGCCGGTGGGGATCGCGTGAACAAACTTAAGCCCCTCACCCCTCAATCCCTGCGCGCAAGGCGGCGCTGAGGATGGGACTTACTGATTGCTCCCCGAGGGGGAGAGGGTGCCTATGACACTCCCGAAGGTGATACGCGGGCGAGCTTGGAAGTTCGGCGCCAACATCGACACCGACCAGATCATCCCGGCCAAATACGCGATCTACTCGCTCGACGAGAAGGAGCTCGGCAAACACGCGATGGAAGGCGTGCCGGGTCGCGAGGAATGGGCATCCGGCGTAACGCAAGGCGACATCCTCGTCGCTGGTTCGAACTTTGGCTGCGGGTCCTCGCGCGAGATCGCCCCGGTGGCGATTCGCGGCGCGGGCATCTCGCTGGTCATCGCGGACTCCTACGCACGCATCTTCTTTCGCAATGCGATCAACATGGGCTACCCGATCCTGCAGTCTCCGCAAGCATCCGAAGACATCGAGGATGGGGACGAGCTCGAGGTGGACCTCGAGCAGGGCATCATCCGCAACTTCTCGAAGAGCGACGAGTACCCGACAGAAGCCTTCCCGAAGTTCATGAACGAGCTTCTGCATATGGGCGGGCTCGTGCCGTGGGTGCGCAGACGGCTTGAAGAGCGACGGCACGTCGCCACAGCTCGTGGATGACGTCAAGCCTGTAGAGCTGCAAGAGCCGCTCGAGCAGCTCGCTCGCAACCCCACCCGTTTCTCGCACGACCTGAAGTTCCCACCGAGCGACAAGATCCGCGTCTACGACGACACGCTTCGCGACGGCGAGCAGATGCCCGGCGTTTCCATCACGCCAAAGGACAAGTACCAGCTCGCGCAAATGCTGTCCGACATCGGCGTCCACATCATGGATGTCGGATTTCCGTCTGTTTCGGAAGGCGAGCGCGAGACGCTGAGGCTTGTGCTCGAAGGCCGGAAGAGGGGAGAGCTGCGAGCCGACCTCGAGGTCGTCTGCATGATGCGCTCGACCAAAGGCGACATCGACGCGACGATGCGCGTGATCGACTCACTCGGCTACCCGCGTGACGAGGTGACGTATTTCATCTTCACTTCGGCCTCCGACCTGCATGTCAAATACAAGCTGGGCAAGACGTTGCTTCATCGCGACGGGATCCCTGAGTCCGAGTGGTTGGAGCTGCCGGTGTCGCACTACCGCGAGGCGAACCTACGGATGATGTGCGAGGCGATCCGCTACGCCCGCGAGCAGGGCGCGAAATCCATCGAGTTCGGCGGAGAAGACGGGAGCCGCGCCGACATCGGCTATATCGCCGAAATCCATCGCGAAGGCCTCAAGGCCGGCGGCACACGCCCCTCGACTCCTGACACGGTCGGCTGTTACTCGCCGTTCGCGGTGCGCGAGTACATCCCGGCGATCAAAGCCGCGGCGCCTGACGCGCCGCTGGTGGTGCACTTCCACAACGACCTGGGCCTTGGCGCGTGGAACACCGTGATGGCGCTCGGCTCCGGCGCCGAGGTCTTCACGACGAGCGTGAACGGTATCGGCGAACGCACGGGCAACGCGCCGATGCACCAGGTTCTCATGCAGCTCCGCTACCTGTTCGGGATCGAGATCCCGGGCTTCAAGTACGAGAAGCTGCGGGCGCTGGCGCGCCACCTCGAGAGGATCAGCGGAATTCCGGTGCAGCCGACCGAGCCGGGCATCGGTCTCAACGTCTTCAGTCACGAGTCCGGAATTCACACCGCGGGCATGCTCATCCATCCCGCGATCTATCAGTTCATCCCGCCGGCCGACCTGGGCGCGGAGATCACGTATGTCTACGGCAAGCACTCCGGCACCCTCGTCATCGAGCATGCGCTGCGCGACGCGGGAATCAAGCCCGAGGCCGAGCTGGTGGTGGCTGTGCTCGCGGAGGTCAAGCGCGTCCGCGAGGAGCGCGCGGAACGCGCCGACTTCTCCGACTTCCAGGACCGGTACTACGATCACCTCAGTCACATGGGCTTGAGTGCAGACGAGGTGGTTGAGATCGCACGAGCGTTGGCCGGCCACGCCAAAAACTGATGGCCACCACCGCGCGCACCGACACTGCGACCCGCGAGGAGTATCTCCGCATTCATCGGTGGATGTGCATGGCGAAGGCGCTGGACGATCGGATGCACATTCTCGTCAAGCAGGGCCGCGCCCCGTTCGTCGGCTCGAGCCGCGGGCACGAGGGAATCCAGGTCGCCTCTACGGCTGCCCTCGGCGCCGGCGACTGGCTCGTCCCGCACTATCGCGGGCTCGCCAACTCGATCGTTCGCGGCCTGACGATGAAGGAATGGATGCTCGCGGTCTTTGCCAAGGCCGCCGATCCTCTGTCCGCCGGCCGCAACATCCCGGGCGGCTGTTACAGCTACCGCGCGCTCAAGATCGCGCCTGTCTCCCAGGTGGTGGCCAGCTGGATCCCAAAGGCCGCCGGAATCGCCTACGCGGCCAAGCTCAGGGGAGACGGCTCAGTCACCCTGTGCACCTTCGGAGACGGCGCGACGAGCCAGGGTGACTTCCACGAAGGCGTCAACTTCGCCGCCGTTCACCGCCTGCCCGTCGTGTTCGTGTGCGAGAACAACAGCTACGCGATCTCGGTGCCGATCCGGCTCCAGACAGCCAATCCGGACATCGCGGATCGGGCCGCGGGTTACGGGATTCCAGGAGTGACCGTCGACGGTACCGACGTTCCGGCCAGTTATGCGGCCTGCCGCGAAGCCGTCGACCGGGCGCGCAGGGGAGAGGGTCCTACGCTGATCGACGCCAAGATCTGGCGCATGAATTCTCACACTTCCGAGGACAACCAGCTGAAGTACCGCACCAAAGAGGAGATCGCCGACGCTTCGGAGCACGACCCGATCACGCGTTTCGTGGCCTTGCTGGTGGAGCGCCGATGGATCTCTGTCGACGGTGCGGCGAAGCTCCAGAAAGAATGCGACAAGGAAGCGTCCGACGCCGCCGACTGGGCGGAGCAGCAGCCTGACCCCGTCGCCGAAGACGCCTTGAAGCACGTATTCGCCTAAACCTCGGATACAACTCCGTATCCCCGGGCTAGACTGACGATCGATTTGGAATCACAATCCGGCAGCTCGCAGGAATCAGCGGCGCCTGAGGAACCGGCTCCCGCCGTGCCCACTCATGAGACGACTCCTGTCTGGGCCAGGACCGTTCCTGTTGCACCACCTGTGAGCGACAACGGCGCGCGGACCGTCGAAACCGCCCCGGAAGCCGACCCCCTGCCCGCGCTCCCCATGCAGAAGGAGTCGGACCCCGTATGGGCCAAGACCGAGACCCCCGCCGAGCCTGCGACGCAGACCGATCCCAAGCAGGCGGTGCCCATCCAGAAGCCTCCTCCCAAGTGGGCACAGACGGTACCGGCTCCACCGGGAGAGCCCCTTCCTGAGACCGAAGTTCCCGCCACCGCGTCGAAGCGGACGTGGCCCCCCGCCGGCGGACCGCAGAATGTCGCAACGGAGGGCGAGTCCCAGAGTGCCCTTCAAGAAGATGTCGCCCCCGCGCAGGGGGCGGTTCCCGAGGAAACAGACGTCTGGCCGCCGGAACCGCCGACGGAGCACACGATGCCGGCCTGGCCGCCATCGTCGACCATCAGCGAGGGCCTTCCGGAGCCTTCGACGATCCCGGAGGCGCCGCTCTCCAGCTGGCCCGATTCTTTTGACTCGGTACCGGAGATGACCAAGCCGCCCGCGATGACTGCGCTTCCGGCCGCGACTGTTCCGCCCGCGCGGACGGCCCCACCGGCCGCGACTGTCCCACCGGCGCCCACCGTGCCACCAGCCGCGACGGTCCCGCCGGCCGCGACAGCGCGTCCCGCCGCGACAGCGCCTCGAGCTGCGACCGCGCCTCCAGCCGCGGAGCCACCTGTCGCAACCGTCCCTCCGGCGCCGGCACCGGCTCCCGTTGCGACAGCGCCTCCTGCGGCGCCGGCAGCGGCTCCCGTTGCGACAGCGCCTCCTGCGGCGCCGTCACCTCCTGCTGCAGCAGCGCCTCCCGTTGCGACAGCGCCTCCTGCGGCGCCGTCACCTCCTGCTGCAGCAGCGCCTCCCGCGGCGACCGCGCCCCCGGTACCGACCGCGCCCACCATCCCACCGGCAGTTGCGCCCATCTCACCAACTGTGCCGCCTGTCCAGCCGGCGGCGCCCGCGCCTCCGGCGCCCATCCAGCAGAGCATGGACCCGGCGATCGACTGGCCCGCCCCGGTGCCGATCCCGTCCTGGGCGCCTCAGATTCATGTCGGTGGCACGGAGCAGCGGGCCATCGTGCAGCCATCCCAGCCGGCTCCACAACCCGCACCGCAAGCCCCGCCCGCGCAGGCTGCCGCCGCGCCGCAGCCACCCGCTGCGGCCCCGTTCGCGGTGCCGTCTTCGGTCGCCCCGCAACCGGCATCCACACCGCCGGCCCAGCCGCCGGCCGTGAGCAAGTCGTCATGGGAGGTCGTAAGACAGCAGCCGAAGGTCGACCCCAAGAAGGTCGTCCCGACACCTGAGGACCGTTCCTATGCGGAGTGGTTCGCATGGGCGAAGCGCGGCGGGGCGCCCGCGGGCGCATGCCACGCGGCCGCCCAGGGAGCATTCCAGGCGCTGTCGAGCGGCAAAGACGTGGCGACTGCGGTGCAGTGGGCGACCGCGGCTATGACGCGGCCGCCGGTCGCGGTCTCGGCCGATCGCCAGTCTTACTGCGCCTGGTTCTCACTCGCGAACATCGACCTGAACCTGGAACAGCACAAGGCGCACGCGTTCGCGACAGCCGCGGTGCATGCTCTCGATGCCGGCGCAGACGCCGCGAGCGCGCATGCGGCAGGACTTCACGCCGCAGGCATCAAGTAGCCGCGATCAGTTAGTCCCATCCTCAACGCCGGCCGCGCGCCTAGCGCAGCGAGCGGACGGTCCGGCTGGACGCCGTGCCGGCGGCGCACAGCAACATCATTCCTCCAGCGATGAGGAACAACAGCATCGGGTTGAATTGCGCGACCGCGCCTGACACCGCGTATGCAACCGGCGTTAGGCCAATCGACGCCAGCATCACCAGAGACATCACGCGTCCCTGCATGGCGGAGTCGGTTCGCCGCTGAAGCCAGCTGATGCCATAGGTGTTGACGACGCCGGTTCCCACACCGGAATAGGCCATCAGCAACGCCGCAGGCACAAGCGAAGGCACCAGCCCGACGGCGACCATGCCGACCCCGAGCCACGCGCATAGGCCCACGATCAGCCACCCGAACCGCTTGGGCGGCGGCACAAAGCCTGCGCCCAAGGCTCCCGCGGTTGCGCCGACTCCCCATGCTCCGAGAAGGATGCCGAGGCCCCCGGCACCGGCGGCGAATCGCCCGTGCGCAAGCGTCGGGAGCCCAACGCCGATCGCGCCGTTGGCGCCGAAATCAATGATCGCGATGACGATCAGCGTCACCCGGATCCCGACGTTGGCCCAGGCGTACCGAAACCCGGCCGCGATCTGTCCACCCAGGCCGCCGTCGGGGTGGGTTGCTCCCGAGTCGGCGCGCGACGTGGCAGGCAGCCACAGGACGAACGGGATGCCGATCGCGAAACATGCGGCGTCGCCGGCGAACGCCCACCCGACGCCGAACGCGGAGACGATGAGTCCGCCGATGACGGGGCCGACGATGATCGAGGCCTGTCCCGTCACGTTGAGAACCGCGTTTCCCGCCTCCAGCTCGTGGTCGGCGACGACTTTGGGGAGGATCGAGGTGCGAGCCGGCATGAAGAACGCGCCGACGATGCCCAGTACCAGCGAGATCCCGTAGACCTCCCACATCTGCACATGTCCGGTGATCACGAGGGCAGCAAGGGGTGCGACGAAGACTGCGCGCAAGCCCATCGACCCGAGCATGGTCAGACGCGGAGAGATGCGATCTGCCAGCGCGCCTCCCACGACCATGAGCAATGCCCTTGGCACGGCCTGGACCACGAGCACCGTGCCGAGAGCGAGGCTCGATCCGGTCAGCTGAAGGACCAGCCAGGCGAGGGCGATGTAGCTGAAGAAATCGCCGAACAGCGAGAGGGCCGTCGCGATCCAGAGCTTGCGAAACGACCCGGATGAGAACACGCTCCACAGGCTTGGCCGCGGCGCCCCCTCAGGGGCGGATGTGACGAGCTCCTCCGTCAAGGCGCTCACGACCGCACCACGCGGCGGGCTTCGCCCGTGGGGTCTATACGATCAGCCATCCGCTGCAGAAAGCGGGCCAGCAGGCCGGTTCGCGCGTGTGCGTAGTAGACGAGCGCATCGGCCTGTCCCATGCGCACGCGCTGCTCCTCGAGGTTGCGAGCGAAGTCCTCCGGAAAGTGGTCGGCACGGTCAATCGGATACATCGCCCCTCCTCAGTTGCTCTCGAGGCGGCTGAGCGCCTCGTCGACGGTTATGTCCCCCCGGGCCACCTGCTCCATGAGCTCCACCCGCGTGGGGGATGGGGCCGACGGCGCCCGGTCGATTCCGATCTTTGCCAGCAGCGCGTCGAAACGGGCGCGCGCGGTCGGGTAGCTGACCGCGAGGTGGCGCTCCAGCTCTTTCATGTTCCCGCGCGACGCAAGAAAGACGCGGAGCAGGTCACGATCCTCGTCCGTCAGGACGCAGAACTCGCACGAGGTGAATGCCCCGGACAGCTCGGTCGAGCATTCAGGGCAAGTGAGCCGCGTCGTGGCCAGACGGTGGTTGCAAACAGGGCAGCTGGACGGCGGCCTGCGCGTGGTGGATCTTGCCATCTATTCGACCGCGATCCGGATCGTGCCCATCGTGCAGTCGCAGTCGAGGGTTCCCGCACCGGACCCGATTGTCACCTCGCTCTTGCCGGCCGGCTCCACGTTTTCAAACGAGATCTCGCCCAGCGTGGTCCGTGCTCTGATGCGGACGCTGGAGGTCCTGTCGAGCGCGACACGCACCTCACCCATCTGGCAGCGGATCGCGCTCGCGCCGTTGTCGAGGTGGCCCCTGGCGGTGATGTTTCCGGCCGTCACCTTGAGGTTCATGGGCCCCTGAAACTCCGTGATGTCGCAATTGCCTGCCTGGACTTCGGCGGTGACGGCGCCCTTCACTCCATAGATGCGAAGGTTGCCCGCCTGGGTCTTGGCCGCGAGCGCCAGCGCCGGGTTCATGCGGACGGTCAGCTTGCCGCCGATGTCGACGCTGGGGATTCTGACCCCGCCCTGCGGGCGACTGAACACGAAGCTGGCTCCGTCGTCCAGAGGTGACTGCTCGATGATCATCGTGTCGCCTTCCTGGCGTGCCCTGTGCGGCCCTTCGGCGACGGCATGGCTCACGCTCGGGTCACCGATGATCTCGGTGTTTCCCAATCGGGCGAATACTCGGACCTGCTTGACGCCCGTACCTCCATCAGGGGTAGGTGAGGGGCGCCACGCAGAGGGAGCTGCAGGTTCGGTTTCGAGCGCCTCGAGGCGCGCAGCGCCATCCTCGGCAGATAGGGTGCCGGCAGCAACCTGGCTTAGAATTTCTCGTTGAAGGTCTCTCATCCGTCAAATTAGATACGGACACTTGCCACTTTGTCAAGTTTGGAGTCAAAACAGGTAGTTTCAGCCGCCGGATAAGCTTTAGCCAGCGATGCAGACCACCTCCCGCACCTCCTCGGCGACCGGCTGGGCCGCGATCGCCGTGCTTTTCGCCGCGACCACCTGCGTCGAGAGCATGTCCTGGAACCAGCTCACCGCCTACGCGCCGCTCTACCTGCGAGAGCTGCACGTGCCGGCGGCACAGGTGCCGGCCTGGATCGCCGCCATCTCCAGCCTCGGCTGGATCATCGCGCTCCCGCTCGCTCCGCTATGGGGCGTGCTGGCCGACCGCTACAGCCGTAAGGCCATCATCGTCCGCAGCGCCGTGGTCGAGGCGGTCATCTTCGCCGGCTGGGCTCTGTCGACCGACCCGTTGACGGCGCTTGCGTTCCGCTCTCTCAACGGCTTCGTTCTCGGCAACACGGGGGTGATGCTGGCGGTCCAGGCGTCAACCACCCCGAAGCAGCGTCTCGGCCTGGCCGTCGGCATAGTCGCCGCCGGTTCGCCCGCGGGCAGGGCGGTCGGTCCCATCCTCGGTGCGCTGCTCGTCCACCTGGTGGATGTGCGCGGCATGTTGCTTTTCGACGCCGGGCTTTCCGTCCTGATGGCCGTGCTGCTGACGGTGGTCATGCGCGAGGGCGGGCACGCGCGGCCAGCCGACCTCCGCGTGCTCAGCCTGCTGCGCGGCGCGGTCGAAGAGATCACCTCCAAGCCTCTCGTGTGGCGCCTGTTCGTCGCGATGGCCGTCACCCAGATCGGGCTGTGGACGATGCTTCCGTACACCCCGATCTACATCGCACGGCTGGCGCCCAACGACACGGTCACGGCGGTCGGCGTCGTGCTTTCAGGCGTCGGCATCGGCCAGGCGGTCGCCTCTCCCGTGTGGGGTCTCCTCATGCCGCGGTTCGGTCACGTGGCCGTCCTGAACGTCACGTCGGTCGGGGCGGCCGTCGCGCTGATCGCCGTCGGGCTCAGCCACTCGCTGGTCGTCTTCGCTCTCGGGCTGTTCGCCAACGGCGTGTTCGCCGCGGCCATCCTCACCGCGAGCATGGCCGTGATGTCGGCAACAGTGAGTCCAGAGAGACGAGGGGCGGTCCTCGGACAGATCCTGTTTCCCTTTTACTTCGGCGGCGTCATCGGCCCGCTCATCGGCGCCGTGGTGTTTGGGGCGGGTCAGCGTGTCGTGTTCGGCATCGCGGCCGTGCTCAGCCTGGCGCCTCTGATCGTCCTTCTGACGATGCCGCGCGCAATGAAGCCGGCGCGCCCGGCATGACGACGCGGGTCGGAGTCGTCGCGGACACGCACTGTCCCGAGTTTCTCGACCATCTGCCCGATCGGATCTTCGAGGTGCTCGAGGGAGTCAACCTCGTTCTCCACGCCGGCGACATCAACTCGGAGGAAGCGCTGGCTGCTCTAGGTCGCCTGGCGCCGGTTGAGGCGGTGAGGGGAGACCACGATGGATCGCTGGGGAATCTTCCCGCTTCGCGGGAGGTCACCGTGGAGGGAAAGCGGATCGTGATCGTTCACGGCCAGCGAAGCCGCTGGCTGGAGGAGCCGAACACGCTGCTGTGGACGCTGAGCCTCGGATATTTCAGGCCGCATCGCGGTCTTCCACGCGCGCTCAGACGCCGGTTCCCCAACGCTGACGCGATCGTCTACGGCCACACCCACCGCGCCCGCGCCGAGACGATCGATGGCGCCCTGCTGTTCAATCCCGGCGGTGTGCACCAGTGGAGCCCGGCCGCAGCGCGCAAGCGGCTGACAGCCGGGCGCGCGCAGGGCGCAATTGGAAAATCACCAGGCTGGTTCGAATGGTGCTGGCTGCAGGTGGCGCGCCACCTGCGCCGCTACGAGAAGCCTTCGGTGGGCATCCTCGAGGTCAGCAGCTCCGGAATCGTGCCGCGCGTGATCGAGCTCTAGCCCTACATTCACCTCATGAGCGCGCTGACCTACCGCCCGGCCGAACTGGAGGACGCCGAGCTTGCGGCGGATCTGATGACGGCGTCCTATCCACCGATGCCTCAGGACCCTGTGATCACCCGCATGCGCTGGGAAAGCCCAAGGCGTGGATTCGCATACGGGCGGTTCATCGCCGAGAGGAGTGGCACGCCGATCGCCTTGCTGAGCTGGGTCCACGGTCCATGGGACCAGGTCGAGGATGGCCACTGCGAGGTCGAGGTCTGGCTCGATCGCGCGGCACTCGATCAAGACCTCCTCGTCAAAATGTTCAACTGGATCGGCGAGCGGGCCGAAGCCGAGGGACCGCGCATGCTTCTGGCCTACTGCGGAGAGGACGAGCCCGAGATGCTGGCGGCGCTCGCGGCCGTCGACTACCGGCCCGAGCGCACAGAAAGGGTGTGGGAGCTGGACTTGAAGACGCACGGGAGCCGTCTCGCCGCCGAGGCGGAAGCGGCGCGGGACCGAATGGCGGCGACCGGCATCCGGTCGACGACCCTGGCCGGCTGGTCCGACCCCGATCGCGTGAGAAAGCTCCACGAGCTGGACGAGCGGACGATCCATGACGTCCCGCACACCGCGGCCATTGTTCGCGAGGCTTTCGAGGACTTCGAGAAACGAATCGATCGGCCAGACCGCCCGCCCGATCGAGTCTGGATTGCGCTCGACGGGGACCGGCCCGTTGCCATGTCGCATCTCAAGTATCCCCCGGTTCGTGGCGACGTCTGGACTGGATATACGTGTACACATCCGGAATACCGCGGGCGCGGCCTGGCTCGCGGAATCAAGCTCCAGACGCTGGCCCAGGCGGTCGAGCTGGGGGTGCCGCTTGTCTGCACCGACAACGACTCGGAGAATGCCCCGATGCTTCACATCAACGAGAAGCTGGGCTACCGGCCGCGGCCTGGATTTATCGAGCACCACAAACGGGTAACAAAGAAAGACGATGCCTAAAGCCCGGGATTATTACGAGGTGCTGGGCGTGCCTCGGACGGCGAGCCAGAAGGAGATCACGGCTGCCTTTCGCAAGCTCGCGCGTAAGCACCATCCCGACCTGAACGCCGGGGACAAGCAGGCCGAGGCCCGCTTCAAGGAGGTCTCGGAGGCCAACGACGTCCTTTCGGACGCCAAGAAGCGGAAGCTCTACGACCAGTTCGGCCCCGATTGGGCGCGCGCGCAGGCGGCCGGGGCCACCCAGACGGGTGCGCGCGGCGGCGGCGGTTTCCGGCCGGATGCCGGCCCCAGCGCGCAGTACCGCACCGTTTCGCCGGAGGAGATGGAAGACCTCTTCGGCGACGAAGGCGGGTTCGGCGACATCTTCGGCTCGATCTTCGGCAACTCGCGCGGTCGAGCGCGGCAGCAGCAGGTCGACGTCGAGGCGCCGATCACCGTCAGCCTGCCCGAGATCTATCGAGGGACCAGCCGTACCGTCGAGCTGCCAGGAGGCCGTCGCGTCGAGGTGAAGGTTCCAGCGGGCGTCAAAGAAGGCACGGTGCTGAGGGTGCCCGGGTTGCGCGCACGGGTCCAGGTGGCGCCGGACCCCGTGTTCACGCGCGAGGGCAAGGACCTGCGCGTGGTGGTGCCGGTCCCGCTGCACGTGGCGCTGCGCGGCGGCGAGGTCGCTGCTCCTTCGCTCAAGGGCGGACAGGTGCAGTTCAAGGTTCCTCCGGAGACGCAGAACGGGACGAAGATCCGCTTGCGCGGGCTCGGCCTGCCAGACCCGAAAGGCGGCCCCCCGGGCGACCTTTACGCCGAGGTTCGCGTGCAGCTGCCGGTTCCGATGGACGAGCGCACCCGCAAGTGGTCGGAAGAGCAACCACTGGGTCAATAGCCTGCAGTAGCTAATCTCTAGGGCGTTTTGCCCACATCAAACCCCACGAACTCAGAGGCTGCGCCGTGAGTTCGCGGGGATCCCTGGAGCGCTCGAGCCGCCTGCTGCTTCCGCTGGTGTTCGTATCCGGCATGACGTCGCTGGGCGTCGAGTTCGGCGCCTCCCGGCTCCTCGCCCCATATTTCGGCACGAGCCTTTACGTGTGGGGCGTCCTGATCGGCCTCGTGCTCATCTACCTCTCGGCCGGCTACGTCATCGGCGGCCGCCTGGCGGACCGCCACCCGCGCGACGAGGTTCTGTACCAGATCACCGCGTGGGCCGGGCTGTGGATCGGACTCATCCCGCTGGTGAGCTATCCGATCCTGCTCGCTTCGCAACAGGGCTTCAAAGAACTGAGCGCGGGCCTCGTTGCCGGGACGCTGCTTGCCGTCGTGCTGCTGTTTGCGGTCCCGGTCATCCTGTTGGGCTGCGTCAGCCCTTTCGCCATCCGGCTGCTGGTCAAGAACGTGGAAACCAGCGGAAACACTGCGGGCCGCCTGTACGCATTGTCGACCGCGGGCAGCATCCTCGGGACCTTTCTTCCTGTGTTCTGGTTCATCCCCACGTACGGCACCCGCCCGACGCTCGTGGGTTTCGGCCTCGCGCTGGTCGTGATCTCGGTCGCCGGGCTCTGGCCGCGACGAAGGCTGTATGCGGCGTTCGGCATCGCAGTGATCCTCGCGTGGATCCTGCTTCCGTCCGGGATCAAACCGCCGCAGGTGGGCACGCTCGTCTACGAGAAAGAGTCCGCCTACAACTACATCCAGGTCGTCCAGGACGGCACCAAGACGGAGCTCATCCTCAACGAGGGCGAGGCGATCCACTCCATCTACGACACGCAGAGCCTGCTCACCGGCGGCCCTTGGGATTACATGGTGATCGCCGATTCCTTCCAGCCTGCCCAGGCAACCGAGCCCAGGCCGAAGAGCGTTGCCATCCTCGGCCTGGCCGGCGGGACGGCGGCCCGCCAGTACACCGCGGCGTTTGGAGACCAGGTCCAGATCACCGGCGTGGAGATCGATCCGGCCATCCTCGATGTCGCGAACCGCTACTTCCATCTCCAGGCGCCCAACATCCACCCGGTGGTCGCGGACGCGCGGTACTGGCTTGACACGCATCCGGGGAAGTACGACGTGATCGCGCTCGACGCGTACCAGCAGCCTTACATCCCGTTTCACCTCACCACGCGCGAGTTTTTCAGCGGCGTACGCGACCACCTGAGCCCTGGCGGGGCGGTCGTGGTCAACGTCGGGCGCACGACCACGGATTACAGGCTCGTCGATGCCATCGCCAGCACGATGGCGGCCGTCTATCCGAGCGTGTTCCTGGTCGACGTCCCGGACTTCACGAACACGATGGTCTACGCGTCGACGGAGCCGACCACCATCGCCGACATCAAGCACAACCTCGGACTCATCAACGAGCCGCTCGCGAGCGTGATCGCAGCCAGCGCGGTCAGCGAGGGGGGGCTGCGCGTGTCGCCTTATCACGGCCAGGTGTTCACCGATGATCTCGCCCCTGTCGAGCGCTTGATCGACGAGATCATCTTCAGCTACGCCACCGGACACTAAGGGTGACGAGCGACCCGTTTGTGTTCGAACTTTCCGATCCAGCGACGAACGAGTAACGCTACTTCCCGGGATGCACAGGTGCTCGCACCTGCTCGCCCGCGAGCGGGCGGTCAGGGTCCAGACACAAGAGGCGCACGCGACCTGTGGCCACGATGCGGTCCTCCTCGTCGAAGATGGTCGCCTCCCAGACCTGGGTGGTGCGACCGCGAGTGATGGGCGTCGAGATCGCGTGGAGCTTCGCACCGGCGCGCACGGCGCGCACGAAGCTCGTGCTGTTCTCGAGACCGACAACGGACTGGCCGCGAGGCAACGCGAACAGCGCCGCTCCGACCGAGGCCAGCGTCTCGATCAACCCGCAGTGAACACCGCCGTGAACCACGCCGTATGGCTGAAGGTGTTGAGGCCCGACGGTCAGCTCACCCTTCACCTCATCAGCTGTCGCCCGGGTGATGGTGATGCCCATCGTCTCCGGCCACCCTCCGCGCACCTCGTTCATCCGCTCCGAGAAGTCCTCGCTCACGGCAGCAATCCTAGTAGGGCTCCGGATCGGGGAGCGGCCGGCGGATCTTCGGCGCCGATGCGGCCCATCTGCGTTGTTGCGGCCTGCGCTTCTCGCTCACGCATGAACGATGCGCGCGCTGCGATGCTCGGCCGCGCCTAGCATCTGGGCCACCTCGTCGCCGAATCTCTCGCCGTCGGCCCCCCGACCGCAGCCCTGAAAAAAAGACGAGGGCCTGGGAGACCCAGGCCCTCGCCGGTCGACGTTCGCAGTGCTTCCCGCCTCCGACTCCAGGAGCCGGATTCGGTATGGAAGCCCTAGAGGCTTACGCCCTCCCGAGCTCCCGGCTGGCAAACGAGGCGGTTGGCACCACGATTCGGTTTATCCAAGCTTCCGCCTCACCTCCTTTGCCCCACGGGCGTTGAACTTCGCCCCGGAGTGTACCAGTCGAAACCTGCCCAAGGGCTGCAGACCGGAGCGCCAGCGGATCTTCGGCACCCATGCGGCCCATCTGCGTCGTTGCGGCCTCCGCTCCTCGCTTACGCATCGACGGATGCGCGCGCTGCGGTGCTCGGCCGCGCCTAGCATCTGGGCCACCTGGGTCACCGAATCTCTCGCCGTCGCTCCGGTCTGCGGCCCTAGACTCTTCGAGCACTTGAAAACAAAGCGGCTGACCAAGCGCGTCGTCCAGAAGCCCGACGGTCGCTATCTCATCTACTACGCGCCACGCGCAACCAAATAGTTAGTTGAGCGAGCTTCGCTGGCATCCCCTATTGGAAGAGTGGGTCACGGTCGCTCCCTGGCGGCAGGACCGCACCTATCACCCTCCGGCCGACGACTGCCCCCTGTGCCCGACACGGCCGGGAAAGGAACAGACCGAGATTCCCGAGCCCGACTATCACATCGCCGTCTTCGAGAATCGGTTTCCTTCCTACACCGGAGACCAGGGTCGTTGTGAGGTCGTTTGCTACACACCCGACCACGACTCGTCGCTCGGGAAGCAGAGCGTCGACCACATCCAGGACCTGGTCGAGGTTTGGCGCGATCGCACCAAGGAGCTGAGCCGGCTGCCGAACGTCCGCTATGTCTTCGTCTTCGAGAATCGTGGCGAGGCGATCGGCGTCACCCTCAGCCATCCCCACGGCCAGATCTATGCCTACCCGTTCGTGCCTCCAGTGATCCAGCGTGAGCTGATGGCCGAGGCGCGGCACATGCGGAAGACGGGGCGGTGCCTTTACTGCGACGTCATCGAAGGTGAGCGTGGTGGTGAACGGACGGTGCTGCGTGACGAGCGCTGGATCGCTTTCGTCCCGGCGTTCGCGCGCTGGCCATACGAGGTCCACCTCGCGCCGATCGGCCATCGAGGCGGCCTCGCGGACCTCGATCAAGAGGACGATGAATCTTTCGCCCGCACGCTCAAGGGCGTGCTGCAGAAATACGACCGCCTGTTCAACAAGCCGCTTCCGTACGTGATGGCGATGCACCAGAGACCGCCCGGCCGAGGCGGCCGCCACCATCACTTTCACATTGAGTTCTATCCACCCAATCGCACCAAGGACAAGCTGAAATACCTGGCCGGATCGGAGCTCGGCGCCGGCGCTTTCATCCTCGACGCGCGCGCCGAGGACACCGCGGCGGAGCTGCGTGGAATCTAGCCGGGCCTGGGGCCGCTGGACGGGACGGGCGCCCGGCCGAGTGAACCTCATCGGTGAGCACGTTGACTATCTCGGGGGTGTCGTGCTGCCGGCGGCCGTCGACAAGCTCACGTCCGTGACCGGACATCCGTCGGAGAGCTGGTCGGTTGACAGCGCGGTGACAGGTGGCCTGGCATACGTGCAGGCGGTGGGCGAGGAGCTGGGCGTGGGACCGCAGATGGTCGCGGTCACGTCCGAGGTGCCGGCCAAGGCAGGCATCAGCTCGTCCGCCGCCCTGCTGGTTGCGGTGGCGGTTGGACTGCGCCCGGAAATGGACGGCATGGAGGCGGCGCTCGCCTGTCAGCGCGCCGAGCAGAAGGCGACCGGTGTGCAGGTGGGCGTGATGGACCAGTTCGCGTCGGCCCTTGGGCGGCGCGGACACGCAATGCTGCTCGATTGCAAGACCCTCGAATATCAAGCCGTGCCGTTTCCTGACGAGCTGGCGATCGCCGTGATCGATTCGGGCGAGCACCGCTCCCTGGCCGACACGCCGTACAACGAACGCCGGCGCGAGGCTGAGGCGTTTGAACCGAAGCGGCGCCGCCACGTCGACTCCGAGATCGCCCGCGTGCATGCATTCGTGTATGCCTTGGGCCGGCACGACTTCGGCGAGCTCGGGCGGCTGTTGAATCAGTCGCACGAGAGCCTCCGCGATGATTTCGAAGTCTCGACGCCGACCGTGGACGCGCTGGTCGAAAAAGCGTGGGGCATCGCCGGCTGCTACGGCGCGCGCATCATGGGCGCGGGTTTTGGCGGCAGCGTCCTCGCCCTGGTCGACCACGCTCAAACCAAGCCGTTCGCGGCGTCGATTGGCCGCCCTGTCCTTTTCTGCGCAACAGCCGACGGGGCATACGTGACCGCCGATGGTTAGGTGCCGATGAGCGATTGCCTGTTCCTGCCCATGCCGCAGCGTTCGGCGGGCACACGCGAGCTAAGCGCCTGGGAGGCGATCTGGATGCCGCTTGGAGAGGGCGAGGCGGAGGGCCTGACCGTCGGTCGCACCTCCGGCTGGAAGCCGGTCGAGGTTCCGCGCCAGCTATCCGCTCGCGAGGGACGCCAGGCGGTCTGGTACCGGACGGAGTTCCCGCGCCCCGACCATGCTGGACGCGTCGTGCTGCGCATCGGCGGGGCGTTCCTCGCGACGAACGTGTGGCTCAACGGCAAGCTCCTGGGGTCTCACTACGGATACTTCGCACCTTTCGGCTTCGACCTCACTCCCTACCTGAAGGCCGAGAACCTCCTCGTGATCTGCTGCGAGTCGCCGGTCGAGAGCCAGCCGGACAAGAAGCGCCACATCATGGGACTGTTCAACGACGGCGACCTGAAGCCGTATCCGGCGTCCGCTTACGGAAGCCTGCCCGACCGCTACCAGTGGGAGGTGCCCGTCGGACTGTGGCGCCCGGTCGAGCTTGAGTACGTGGGCCCGATCACGATCGACTGGATGCGCGTCAAGCCGCACTTCGAGGGTGGGGATGGCCGCATCGAGGTCGAGGCGCGCCTCCGCAACCTCGACGGCAGGCAGATGGAGGGCGAGGTCGAGCTCAGCGTGCCGGTGCCCGGCCGCGAGACGCTGCGCCTCAAGCGCGATGTTCGCCTCGCCGGGGGCGCCGACCAGACGCTGACCATGCGGCTCGCGTTTCCTGGCGCGCGCCGATGGGATCCGTGGCGGCTGGGCGAGCAGCCGATCTATACGGCCGAGCTCATCACGCGCGATGGGACGCTCGAGTCGGCTCGAGTCGAAGACACGTTCGCGTTCCGCGAGCTGACGTGGGACATCGGCCCGCGACGTTGGGCTCTGTCGGTGAACGGGCGGCCGATGTTTCTGCGCGGTGCGTGCTATGCCCCCTCATACAGGCTCGATGAGTTGAGCGCCGAGCGGTTTGACGCTGACCTGGCCATCGCGAAGCAGGCCAATCTCGACGCGCTCCGAGTCATCGCAAACGTGCTGCCGGACGAGTTTTACCGCCGCGCCGACTCGGCCGGCATGCTCGTGATCCAGGACCTGCCGCTGACCGGGACGTACGTCTATCACGCCTCAGGCGGCGATGCGCGCTTTTTCGAGCAGGCGGCGCGCGAGCAGCAGGCCGAGATGGTCGAGATGCTTCATAACCGGCCTTCGGTTGCGGTCTGGGTCGCCCATGACGATCCGCCGTGGCTCGCGACGAATTCCGACCTCGGCGAAGTCCACGCCGTGCGCCAGAACCACTCGATCGACCAGGAGCTGAAAGCGTCTTTCGAGCGACTCGACCCCAGCCGTCCCGCCCTCGCGGCCTCCGGGGACGTCGACCTGCATCTGATGGTCGGCTGGTCAACAGGTTCGTGGGCGGACCTAGCCCAGGTCGAGCCCATGATGGTGACGGCTTTTGGAGCGCAGGCATTGCCCGACGCCGGCTCGCCGGTGTGGGAACAGATCGAAACGCGCTGGCCGGTGGCGGACGATGAACCGTCCTGGCGCCACGCGGGCTTTCAACCGGTCAACTGGGCGGAGCGAGGCGCTGGCCTGCCATCGGCCCATCAGAGCCTGGAGTCGTACGCGGAAGCGTCGCAGCGATACCAGGCCGACGTCGTCCGCTTCGCCGCCGAGCACATGCGCACCCGCAAGTTCGAATCGTGCTGGGGTGCTTTCGCATATCACCTCGTCGATCCATTTCCGGGTATCGGCTTCGGGCTCCTGGATGCGGCGCGGCGTCCCAAGCAGGCACTCGCGGCGCTGGCGCGCGCTTTTGAACCGACTCGCGTGATCATCGAGGCTCTTGCTTTCGAGCCCGACAGACCGTTCGGCTTCCTGCAGAAGCCGGACCAGCCATTTGCGGCTCGCCTCGTGATCGTCAATGACGACCCGGAGGTCTCCGGCCGCGGCTCGCTCCGCTGGTCGCTGGCACGTGAGCGCGCCGCGAGCGGTAAGGGCGTGAAGCGCCTTCGCGATGCGATGCAGAGAAAGTCCTATTCCGGCGCGGTCGAGGTCGAGATCCCAACCGCCTTCGAGCCGGCGGTGAGCGCGACCACCCTGAGCCTGCCGCTGCCGGCCGAAGGCGAGTACCGGCTCGAGGCAGCGCTGACGGTGTCGGGACATGAGATCGACCGCAGCGAGCTCCTGTTCACGGTCACCTCCTCGCTGCCGCCACCCCGGCCCCGGCCCGAGATACCGCGGTACCTTGCAGAACGGCTCGCCGACGTATCGAGCCTGCGGGCGGAGAAGGAGGGCATGAGCTTCGTGCTCGAAAACCGGACGAGGCCCGCTGTGCTCGTGGGCGTGACCGGCCTGCGCCTCGACGGAATTGTGCTCGCCCGCCACGAGCTGCAGATCGAGACTCATGCCGCGCTGGCGCCTCTGCCACGGCGGCTCGATCTACCGCTGGGGAGACGCGTGGTGGTCCATGTTCTCAGCGGGGATTCGCTCAGCGTGGGAGCGCATTCCCTGGAAGCGGACATCACCGTGCCGGGGATCGCGTCCGGGCGCCTGGTGATCGAAGGTTCGGTCGATTCCTAATCTCAAGGGACGGACTCGGATGCCATACTTCTGCACTACGCGATTGCTGCTTTACGTGACTGATCTCAGGCCGGAAACGGCGCAAGGGAGGCTCTCCACCGAATGTCGGTTGAATACGCATACATAATCCTGGCGGTGGTGGCGCTGGTCGCCGGCATCCTTTACATGAGGGTGCGGCGACGCCGCAGGCGCAAGAAGGCGGCGCCCCCGGTTCGCCCGGCAGCGCCGGCGAGCCAGACGGCTGGAGTGGCTTCGACCTGGGCTCCTCCCGCCATGGCGGTTCGCGGCCCGAGCCCGATAGCGCCGACCATCGTCGTACCGCCGACGCCCTCGCCAAGCTGGGACCAACCGGCGGCCTCGCCGGCGAAGCCGGGCCAGGGAACGTGGGGCGCGCCCGGGGCGCCGCCCGCGGCTCCCGCGCCGACCTGGGGCGCGCCCGCCGGGGCCCCCGCGCCGGCTGGAGGCGCGCCTGCCCCAGCGCCGACGTGGGGATCGCCCCCGCCGCCGGCACCAGCCGGACCGAGCTGGGGCGCTCCGGCGCCGGCAGCCGGCCAGTCGCCGGCTCCCGCAGCGCCTGCCGCAGCTCCAGCGTGGGGCGGCGCTGCACCTGCCCCGTCATGGGGCGCTCCACCGCCTGCCTCCGCGCCTCCGCCGCCGGTTGCGCCACCCGCGCCGCCTACTCCTCCGGCACCCGCAACCGCCGCGCCGGCCCCGGCGGCCCCGGCGGCCTCGCCTGCCCCATCGTGGGGCGGCGATGCGTCGGCCTCCCCCGCGCCGGCATGGGGGGGATCTGCCGATGCCCCTCAGTCACCCATCCCGACCGCGCCGTCTTGGAACCCCCCGGCGCCGGCCTGGACTCCTCCGCCGCCGGCCGCATCTGCTCCGGCAGCACCGGCTTCAGCCGACTGGGGCGCGCCGCCCGCCGCGGCTGCGCCGCCGCCGACGGTTGCGCCCGCGTGGAGCGCTCCGGCATCCGCGTCGTGGGATGCTCCGAAGACCGAAGAGCCCGCGGCTCCCGCGGCGCCGTCGTGGTCGGCGCCGGCCCCTTCGCCGAGCGAGCCGCCGGCCTCCGCACAGGCGCCGTGGAGCTCGCCGCCGCCGGCTGCGCCGGCAGCGCCCGCACCGTGGTCGCCCCCGGCGCCGGCACCGGCCGCCCCCGAGCCCGAGCCCAGCTCCACCGATGCGGTGCCGGCAGCCGGAGCCGTGTCCTCACCTTCTGCCGCCGAGCCACAGCCTGAACCGCAGGCAACTCTGCCTTGGGAGATGCCCGCCGGTCAGGCGCCTGCCGCGCCCCAACCGGACGTCGCCGAAACCATGGTTCCGGACGTGGCCGCGACCATGATCGTCTCGGAAGCGGCGGGCGAGGCGCGCGAGTCGACCACGCTCATGCCGGCCTGGCAGCCGCCGCCTGCGGCGCAGGCTCCCCCGGACGTCGCCGAGACGGTGGCGATCGACAGCAAGGCGCAGCCCGCATTCGGCACGGCGCCAGGCGCCGGCCGGCAGGCCGAGCTGACGATCGAGTCAGGACCTGACGCGGGTCACAGCCACCGCGCCGGGGACAACGCGCTGCGCCTCGGCCGCTCGCCTGACAACGACGTCATCCTTCGAGACCCCGCGACCAGCGGCCACCATGCGCGCCTCGAGCGGCGTGGTGATCAGTTCTGGCTCGTCGACCTCGGAAGCACGAACGGCACGCTCGTCAACGGTGAGCCGATCCAGGAGAAAGAGCTCAACCACGGCGATCGGGTGACGATCGGCCAGAACGCGGTGCAATTCTCAGTCATCGGCTCCACCTGATCTGATGCGGCTTCGGATCGCCTGGGCGACCGATCCCGGTCTCGAGCGTGAGGAGAACGAGGACGCTGTCGTCGTCTGGCGCAACAAGGCGGGTCTGGACACGCTTCTCGTCGTCTGCGATGGCATGGGCGGCCACGCCGCCGGCCAGACGGCGAGCTCGATCGCCTCGAAGACCGTGACGAGGATCCTCGCGGAAGACGGGCAAGAGGGTCCCGACATCGAGCGTCTCAAGCGTGCATCGAAGGAAGCGAACACCGCCGTGTTCGAGGCGGCGCGTGACAATCCCGACTGGGCGGGCATGGGCAGCACCCTCGTCATCGCCGCGATCAGAGCTGGGGAGATGGCGGTGCTGAACGTGGGCGACAGCCCGGCCTATCTCTTCCGCAACGGCCTCGCGACGCTCGTCTCGCAGGACCACTCGTGGCCGGCGGAGCAGGTGCGGCTCGGCCTCATCAAGCCGGAGGAGGCGGCCACGCATCCGCTCAAGCACCGCCTGACGCGCGCGGTCGGCGTTTGGGAGGCGATCCAGCCATTCGCCGACAAGCTAAAGCTCGAAGAGGGCGATGCGATCGTGCTGTGCAGCGACGGCGTGGAGACCGCGGGCGTGAGCGTGGAGGAGATGGGGCGGCTGTTGCTGAGGGACGGCAACCTCGACCGCGGCGCCGAGCGCGTGATCGAGCGATGTCGAGAGCTGGGAGCGCCGGACAACGTGACGCTGGCGGTGGCTCGCGTCGAGGTGGACGTGACCAAGACCGCGGTGCTGCCCAGGCTGAAGCTGTAGCGGGCATCCCCCTTCCGCTCGAGGTTTTTTCCTTCCCCCGCAGGGGGAAGGTGGCGCGCAGCGCCGGATTGGGGGGAGATGGAACCTCAGTAAGCGCTGGACAGAAGCTCGGTTACGTGCATCACCTTCATTCGCGACTTCTGCGCGCGTAGGCCTGCTTCCAGCTGCATCTGACAGCCGGGGTTTGCGCTGACGACGACGTCTGCGCGGGTGGCCTCAAGATCGGCCAGCTTCTCTTGCAGGATGCGATTCGACATCGTAGGCTCGAGCGTGCTGTAGAGTCCGGCCGCGCCGCAGCAGATTTCCGGGTGGCGCATCTCGACGAAATCGATACCTGGCAGCGTCCGGATGAGGTCTCGTGGTTGCTTCTTGATGCGCTGGGCGTGCGCGAGGTGACATGCGTCCTGGTACGTGACGCGGAGCTTGACGTCTCTCTTCGGTGCCGGCAGCCCGATTTCCGCGAGCCACTCGGTGATGTCCTTCACCCTGCCCTTGAGGTCGGGATAGAAATCCTTCAGGTGAGCCCCGCAACCCGCCGAGTCCACGATCAACGCGTCGAACTCTCCAGCGAGGTAGGTGCGCGTGTTGGCGTCGCGCAGCCGCTCTGCGCTCTCCAGGTCACCGTTGTGCGCGAACAGGGCGCCGCAGCATCGCTCACCCGGCGGAAACCAGACCTCGCAGCCCGCGAGCTGCAGCAGCTTCACCGCGGCGTCGTGCGACTGCGGATAGAGGATCGGCATCACGCAACCGACCAGAAACGCGACGCGGTGCTTGCGTGAACCGATCGCCGGGGCGATGTCACCAGCCGGGCGGCGGAACGGCGGCCGGAGCTTCGGCAGCTGGCGGCCCGAGCGGACGACCGACGTGAGCTTCAGCGCCTGCGCCGCGCGCGTTGCCGCGCCGGCCGCGCGCAGCCTGGCCGGATGCGCGAGCAGCTGCCGCAGCGCGAGCTTGCTCAACCTGCGCTTGGCTGTCGGGCGGCGCAGGCGCTCGACCTCGGCTCGACCCGCTTCGATGATCCTCCCGTACGGAACCCCCGATGGACACACGGCCTCGCACGTCCGGCACCCGAGGCAGAGGTCTATGTGACGTACCTGCTCCTCGTCGAACGGCATGATCTCGCGCTTCCATTGGGTCATGAGGTAGATCCGTCCGCGCGGAGATTCGGTCTCGAGACCGGTCATGCGAAAAGTGGGGCATGCGTCGAGGCACAGGCCGCAGTGGACGCACGTGGAGAGGTCGTCGTCGCTCAGAAGCTCGAATGGCTTCACACCACGAACCTTCCCGGGTTCAGGATGGCTTCGGGGTCGAAGGCGCGCTTGATGCGACGCATCAGCTCCAGCGTCGGGGGCGGCGTGCCCCACGCGCCGACCTCGGCGACGACGTCGGGCTGCGCCGACATCACGACGACGGAGCCGGATGCGGCTTCCGCCGCGCCGCGCACGTTACGCAGGTCGCCGGAGCCGCCATCAAAAACCCAGTACGCGATGCCGGTGCCGGGGGATGCCCACCAGCGCGCGCGCGCCGGCAGGCCAGCGAGGAGTCCGCGCAGCGCGTTCCGCGGCGCCGCGATCCTCGCCCACGATTCAGGCGCTTGCCGGGAGTGGTCCGCCCATATCGACGCGGCGACTTTCTCCCATCCGAGCTCCGCCACCATCCGGTTCACCGCATCGGGGCTGCCGAAAAAACGAGCCAGGACCCGGCCGTCGGAGAACAGCTCCAGCGCAGCCGGCGCGAGCGGCAGGTCCAAGGCCCGCGCCGATGCGTCCCACGCTTCCTCGATCGACCCGTTCGTCTTTTCGACCGTGACGTCGTGCAGCGGTCGCGGAAACACCTTGAACGATGCGGCGACGATCACGCCGAGCGAGCCCATCGCCCCGTAGTGCAGCTTCATGAGGTCGTACCCGCTCACGTTCTTGACCACGCGCCCGCCGGCGGCGGCGAGGTGCCCGTCGGGGAGGGCGACGCGGATGCCGATAAGGAAGTCTCGAGCCGACCCGAAGCGCTGCCGGAGCGGGCCCGTCCATCCCGTCGCAAGCAGTCCGCCAATGGTGTGGCCGGGCGAGTTGAAAGGATCGAGCGGAAGAAACTGGCCTGCCTTGCCGAGCTCTGCCTGCAGCGCCTCCAGCGTAATTCCCGCTTCGACGCTCACCACCATGTCCGCTTGTGAGTGCTCGAGGATGCGGTCGAGGCCGGTGGTGTGAAGCTCGACGTCGCAGCGAAGGGGCGCACCGCCCATGCCGGCGGCCTTGCCCCCGCCGACCGGGACCACGGCCGACCCCGCCTGTGCAGCCTGGTGCAGTCGACGGGCGAGCTCTTCGGCGGTGGCCGGCTTTTCGATGACGGGGGAGCTCACCACCATTTCGCCTCGACCGCGAGGCCCGTGCGACCCGCCAGGTGGACGTGCTTGCGGGTCGGGTCGGGAAAGATCTTGCCCGGGTTGAGGATGCCGTCAACGTCGAACACGCTCTTGACGCGCTGCATGGCGTCGAGGTCGTCCGCGCTGTAGACCCAGGGCATGAACTCGCTCTTCTCGAGCCCGATGCCGTGCTCGCCGGACAGCGCGCCGCCCAGCTCCACGACGGCCCGCAGCATCTCCTCTCCGGCGCCCTCCACCTGGTGCAGCACCTCGCGATCGCGCAGGTCGAACAGGATGTTCGGGTGCAGGTTGCCGTCGCCGGCGTGGAACACGTTGGCAACAGGGAGCTTGTAGTGCTCGCCGATCTCGCCGACTGCCGACAGGACCTGCGGCAGCCGTGAACGCGGCACCACGCCGTCGTGCAGGTAGTAGTTCGGCTTGATCCTTCCCAGGGCGCCGATGGCGCCTTTGCGCCCGGCCCACAGGAGATCTCGCTCGGCCTGTGTCTGCGCTTCGCGAAGCGCGTAGCCCTCGTTCTCTGCGAGCACCTTGCGGATCGCGCCCATGAGCTCGCGCGTCGACTCAGGGATACCGTCGACCTCGACGAGCAGGACCGCGCCGGCATCGGTCGGGTAGCCGGCGTGATAGTGAGCTTCGACGGCGCCGACCGTGACGTGGTCCATCATCTCGAGCGCGGCCGGCACGATGCCGCTCGCGATGACCGCGGACACGGCGTGGCTCGCCGTCTCGATGGTCGGGAAGGCGGCGAGCAAAGTCGCGACGCTCGGCGGGATCCGCAGCAGGCGGACCTTGATCTTCGTGATCGCGCAGAGCGTGCCCTCGGAGCCGACCAGGACGCCGCACAGGTCGAGGCCGATGCGGTCGGGCGCATCGCCGCTGACCCAGTGGACGCTGCCGTCGGCCAGCACGACCTCCATACCAAGCACGTGGTTGGTGGTCACCCCGTAGTACAGGCAATGAGGACCGCCGGAGTTCTCGGCCGCGTTGCCGCCGATGGTGCAGGCCTTCTGGCTCGAGGGATCGGGCGCGTAGAAAAGGCCGTGCGAGGCCGCGACGAGCGAGAGCTCCTGGTTGACGACGCCCGGCTCGACGAGCGCGATCTGCGCGACCGGGTCGATCTCGATGCGCCTCATTCTTGTGACCTGAAGCGCGATGCCGCCGTGAATCGTCACGGCTCCGCCGGACAGTCCCGTGCCGGCGCCGCGTGGTACCACCGGGATGTGGTGCTTGGCGGCGACTTTGATGACTCCAGCGACCTCTGCGGTCGTCGAAGCGAGAACCACCGCGTCGGGAACGGCGCCCTCGATCGAGGCGTCCCGCTCAAAGATGCGAAGGTCGTAGGCGGAGTCGATCACGGATTCGCGGCCGACGATTCTTCGCAGCTCTTCCACCACCGGCGCGGCAAGGGGCATCAGGCCAGCGGGGCCTCGCGCTCGGGGCTGCGCTCGAACGCTTCGAACCTGCGTGTCGTGGCGCCGGGCAAACCGGGCGCCTCGACAGCCTGCGCGCCGACGATGAGCAGGTCGAGCCACGGCCGGCATTCCTCGTCGGACGGCATGCGATCCATGCGCTCGAAGATCGCCTCCTGGATGCGGCTGTGCGGCGAGACCTGGATCGTGTACCAGACCGAAAGGCCGTCGGGAGTGATGACGTGGTGCGTCTCGTCGACGCGACGGTTCACGGGCAACCGCATCGGCTTCGCCTCGGCCGCGGCACGCAACTGGGCCGCGGTGGTTGCGATGTCATCCATCGGGTCCAGCTTAAACTCGAACGGATGACAGGCCGCGAACGTGTGAAAGCTGCGATTGCAATGGGAGTTGCCGACCGGCCGCCCGTGGGTGCGTGGGGACACACCTATCGCGAGGAATGGTCGCCCGAGGCTCTCGCGGCGGTCACCGTCGAGAGAGCAAGGCAGTTTGGCTGGGATTTCGTGAAGTTCCAGCCGCGCGCGAGCAGCTTTGCGGAAGCGTTTGGTTCGGTCTACAAGCCGGCCGGCCACCGGATGAAGGGACCGGTGCTGGTCAGCGAGGCCGTGCCGGATCTCGAATCGTGGCGCACCGTGAAGCTGGTCAATCCCAAGGCTCTCGACGACCAGGTGGTGTCTATCGGGATGGTGGCGCGAGAGCTCGGCCCGGACGTCCCGGTGATCCAGACGGTGTTCAGCCCCATCACCATTGGCGGCTACCTGGTGGGAAAGTCGCAGTCGCGCGTCGTGCGCGAGCTTCGCAAGCACCCTGAGCTGGTCCGGCCCGCGCTTGAAAAGATTGCCGAGGCGCTGGTCGATTTCAGCCGTCGCTCCGTCGAGGCGGGCGCCGCGGGAATCTTCTACGCGATCTCGGGCTACGCGGGCAGGGGCGTGATGCCCGAGAGCGTGTATCGCGAGCTGGTGCTTCCGTACGACGTGAGCGTGTTGAGCCGTCTGCCCGCGGCGGCGTGGTTCAACGTAGTCCACCTGTGCGGGTCGAACCTGAACTTCGAGCTGGCGCGCGAGATGCCGGCGCAGGTCGTCAGCTGGTCGATCCACAACCAGGGCAACCCGTCGCTCGCCGAGGGACGCAAGCTGGGCGGCCGGGCGGTGATGGGCGGGCTGGGGCAGCGCGGGAGCCTCATTTACGGGCCTCCCCCCGAGGTCGAAGCGGAGGCGCGGCGCGCGGTCGCCGAGACGGGCGGCCGCGGATTGCTCTTGGCGCCGGGCTGCTCGGTGCCGCCGCGGGCGAAGGACGTCAACCTGGCGGCGATGGTGTCGGCGCTCGCGGCATGAGCGGGGTCGCCGGTCTCGCCGAGATCGTGCTCTGGGTGCGGGACATGGACGCGGCGCTGCATTTCTACCGCGACATATTCGGCCTGGTCCTGATCTCGACGGCTGAGCTGCCGAACAAGTTCCTCCGCGCCGGTGACGGCGCCCTCGGAATCCCGGAAATGGTCGTGCTCGTGCCGCATCCCGACCGATCGGTCGAGTTTCCAAAAGAGAAGGCGAAGCGAGTCCTGCACCACATGGCCTTCAGGGTCGAAGCGGAGGCCTACGATGCCCTGCAGCTGCACCTCATGGCTGACGGCCTGGAGGTGCGCACCGGAGTGCATCCGGTGCTGAAAGGCGCGCGCACGTTCTACGTCGACGACCCGGACAACAACGAAGTGGAGGTCATCTCTCCGCAATAACTGAGACCGGCCAAGGCCGATCAGAATGTCGACATGCGACTGACGAGAGTTGTCATCGGCATCGCGTTCTTGCTCGTGGCCTGTGACTCGGGTTCCGCCTCAAGCGTCAAGCACCCGGCCACGCCCAGCCCGACGACCTCGGTGAGCGCTCTTCTTGTTTTCACGACCTGGGTGCCGGACAGTAAGGTGACGAATGGTCCGGAGCCTGGCTACAAGCCTGCCTTGACCGGCCTCACGGGCCATGACGTTCAGGCGGCCACCCCAGTAATCGACGCCACCGGAACCGTCTGGATGTTGAACGTCACGTTCACTCCCGCCGGTTCCAAGCTGTTCGCGAAACTGACGCACGACAACGTGGCCGCGTGCCCGGGTGATGCAACTGGAGCGGGCGCCGGCTGCGCCATGCGGTACCTGGCGATCTGGCTGGAGCTGACCCAGGCTGACATCGACAGCTGGGAGAACGTGGTCTACGTCGCCAACGTGTCTCAACCTTTTGACCTGGCCTGCCTCGCCCAGGCGCCCGCGGCCACCGCCTGCCCGAAGTTCCTGTCGGATCCCATCACGCTCGCAGAGATCGACGGCGGGACCGTCGCCATCAGCTGCGGTTGCACCCAACAGGGTGCGAGTGACCTGGCTGCCGCGATCAACTCGGCGCGGAGTAGCTGACGACTCCGGAGTAGGTCTTTCGGGACGAGCCAGCTCAACCCTTGACGTGGTCGGATGAGCACGTACGGGCGTCGAGTGGAGGTACTACCTTAAGAAGCCCTTACCGGACGGGAACGAAGTCGAAGTCATAGCTCCCGCCCACTAGCGCATCAAGGAGGCAAAGAAATGCCAACTCTGCGGATCGAACATGCGGTGCCGGACTTCGCCCGTTGGAAACAGGCTTTTGACAGCGACCCGGCCGATCGCAAAGGTTCAGGTGTCCGTCGATATCAGGTCATGCAGTCGACCGACGATCCCAACTACGTTTTGATCGACCTTGACTTCGACAGCCTCGAAGCTGCAGAAGGGCTTCTGGCCACGATGCGCCGGGTGTGGAACGGCGAAGGCCAGAAGGTGATGCGCAACCCGCAAGCTCGGATCGTCGACAAGGTCGAAACGATCGAGCTCTAAGGCCGTAACTGGCAAATAGCCGTCCGGTCCGGCCTGACTTTTAAGCGGTCTGTGCCTGCGCTTCCGGCTTGGGGCTGCGCGAAAGCAGCGTTGCGGTCACGCCGATGACCAGCGCGATCGTGCCTGCGATCAAGGTCAACGGCTCCGGCAGATGGATCCGAAGCGCGCCGTCCAACGAGTAAGGACCAGCGGTGGTGAATGCCAGCGCTGCGGCGCCCACCATCAGGGACAGGTTGTACTCGTATCCGCCCTTGCCGGCCCAGAAACCCTTGCTCAGATGGACGGTGGCGACTGCCACCACCATGGCGCCAATAATCGCCAGGCTACCGAGGGGCGAAAGCAGGCCGAGCGCGAGCAGGAGACCTCCGCCGAACTCGGACAGGGCCGCGACCCAGGCCCAGGGTTGAGCCGGACGGATGCGAAGCCGCTGGACCGACTGGGCCCACTTTGCCATTCCAGGGCCGCCCCAAACTCCGAAGAGCTTCTGTGCGCCATGGGCGGCGATGATCAACCCGATGCCAAGCCGAAGAATCAAAAGTCCGAGTGCGGTCATCATCGTTTCTAGCTACCTCCGGTACAGCCTTGACATTCCGTTACCCAGGCCCCGGTGATCTTGAAACATGAACGCCGCCATCCGGCACCTCGATCCGGACCCGCGGATAGACTCACCCCGGAGGGCCCGTAGCTCAGCTGGTCAGAGCGGCCGACTCATAATCGGCTGGTCGTTGGTTCGACCCCAACCGGGCCCACCAAAGTGCGAGATGACTCCCGGCCCCTACCTTTGCAGACTGCGCACGACCGCCATGTATTTTCATCAGCCGGACCCAGGCCTAGGACCCGGCACGCCGAGCAGCCGAGCTCATCCCACCGACGCTTCTCCGGTCCACCCACTCCTGCGGCCGACCCGGCTAACGTCAGGTTAGGCAGAACGACGAAGATCTGACCGGTTTGGCGGCGGGATACAAATAGCCCGTGGGCAGGACTTGGGCTTGTGAATCAGTTCGGCAGTGTCGACCAAGCGTCAGAGATAGGGGGTTTCCATAACTTGCACTCGATTTCGCAGCGGGCGACTGCCGAGATGTTCGGCACGGCGGTATTGGTCCTCGTTGGGCCGGGTACTGTGGTCGCAACGCTCACTCTGGCCGGCAAAACCGTGCCGGTAGTCACCGAGGCTGACTTCCTGGCGATCGCATTCGCTTTCGGTTTCGTCGTCATGGCTCTCGTCTACGCGATCGGCAAGGTCTCCGGGTGCCACATCAACCCGGCGGTCACGTTCGCGCTTGCTGCGACCAAGCGCTTCCCGTGGAAAGAGGTCCCGGTCTACTGGGGCGCCCAGTTTGTCGGGGCGGTTATCGGCGCCTTCGCCGTCTGGGGCGTTTTTGGGTCAAACGCGATCGAATTGGGAATGGGCCAGACCCACATTGCGGCTGACGCATCATCCAGCGTCTATCTGCAGGCCGCCCTCGCGGAAGCACTCGGCACCGGGCTCCTGATCTTCGCCATCCTAGGCATAGTCGACTCGAAGTCGCCGGCCCAACTCGCCGGCATAGTGATCGGCGGAGCGCTGGTCGCGAACATTCTCGTCTTCGGACCCATCACTGGCGCTTCGCTCAACCCGGCGCGAGCGTTCGGTCCAGAGCTGGTCAGGCGATCGCCGGCGGCACAACTTTCTGGACACAATATGTACCGGTCTACCTGGTCTCCGGCTTCGTCGGAGCGGCGGCTGCGGCACTCCTCTACGACCTCCTGGCCACCCCGCGCCTGGTCGAGCAGCCAATCATCGAAGCTGTCAGCCACGACGACAGCGGCTCACCCTTGCGTTGATAATCGTTGTGAATGAGGCTTGATTGGGCGCTGCTCGCCAGCGCCGCCGAGGGTCCGCCAAACGGGCTCGTGTACATCCTCGGCGCAGGCATCGACACGCTCTGGCGCGACCAATTCCCCGCGCCGTTCGGTGGCGCGATGGTGCTGCGGCTTCTGACGACGCGCCTCGAGTCCGAACGGCCGCACACGGTCGAGGTGCACTGCAGCGATGAGGACGGCAGGGCCGTGCTTCAGCAGCCGATCGTCCTCACGATTCCAGCCCGGCAGGTACCCGCGGACCATCCTCACGGCTGGGACCTTGCGGCGCATATCGTGATCAACCTCAGCGGAGTGGCCATCGCGAAAGCCGGCTTCTACAACTTCGAGATCCTGATCGACGACCAGCAGGTGCGCTCGCTGCCTTTTCGCGCCGAGCACGCGACAAGGAGCATGTGATGACGCAGTGGCTGATCAGCCTTGTTTCCACGTGGGGATACATCGCCATCTTCGTCACCATGACGGGCGAGAGCGCGGGCCTGCCCCTCTCGAGCGAGATCGTGGTGCCGCTCGGCGGGGCGCTCGCGTCGCAGGGCAAGCTCAACTTCGTCCTCGTCGTCCTCGTCGCGACGGTGGCCAACCTGACCGGCTCGTTGATCGCCTTCTATCTGACCCGTCGCTACGGAGAGCGCGTGGTGCTGAGTCGAGCCGGCCGGTGGGCGGGCTTGAGCAGGGGCCATCTTCGGCTCGCGAATCGCTTCTTCGAGCGTTTCGGCCTCTGGGCTGTCTTCGTCGGGCGGTTGGTGCCGATCGTGCGGACCTACATCTCTTTCCCGGCGGGGCTTGCGAAGATCGGTTATGCGAGGTTTACGCTCGCCACGCTGGCCGGAGCCATCCCCTGGAACTTTGCGCTTGCGTTCGCGGGGCTGAAGCTCGGCGAGCACTATCAGTCCGTCGCCACCACCATGGGCCCGTTCGTCATCCCGATCGCGATCGGCGTCGTGATCCTCCTGGCGGTGGCGTGGTGGTTGGGCCGCAAGCTCGGCGAGGACGAGGAGTCGGCGGTCGAGAAGAACCTCGGACGGAGCTAGGCGACCGGCTTATCGAACCTCATCAGCGAGAAGTGAGAGATGTCTCGCGCCGTGCGTCCGTCGCACACCAGGTCCGCCGCGATGTCGCCGATCACCGGCGCGAACTTGAACCCGTGACCTGAGCAGGCGCTGATCACCGTGACACGTGCGTCGTCCGGGTGGAGGCCGATCGCGAAATGCCTATCGGGTGTGTTGGTGTACATGCAGGTGACCGAGCGCGTCACGCGCGGTGTGACGCCCCGCAGGCGGGTTGCCACGTAGCGCCGCAGCGGTTCGAGCTCATCCTCTTTGACCTCGCGTCGCAAGTGATCCGGGTCGGTCGCATCGCCCTGGTGGTGTCGCGCGATCTTCACCGAGATTCCGTCCAGCGTCGGGAAACCGTACACGTCGCCGATGTCTTGTGCCTGGCGGATGAAAACCGGAAACCTGCCAGGGGTAAGCCAATTCGCGTTCTGGTCGATTGCAAACCACGCGAGCACCTGTCGTTCTACGGTCAGCGGCAGCCAGTCGATCAATTCATGCATCCAGGGACCGGCGGCGATGACGGCGGCGTCGAACGTCTCACGCGCGCCGTCAGTCACCACTTCGACGGCGTTTGAACCACCGTGGTTGACCGCGGAAACCACGACGTCGCGCCTGATCTCCCCGCCGAGCGCTTCGACGCGCCCGATCATGGCGGCCACCGCCGCCTCGGGCCGGATGAAGCCGGCCTGCGCGTCGAGGACCGCGACGTCTCGGTTTCCGACTTTGTGACCGGGGTATGCCCTGCGCAGCTCGTCGGCTTTGAGCAGGCGCACGTCGAGCCCATGGTCGGCGGCGGCGGCGAGAGCGCCGGTGACGGCTTCGGCGGTCGGTGGGCCGATCATGAGCGCGCCGGTCAGCGTCAACAGGTCCGCACCGGAGGCTGCTTCCAGCTCGCGCCAGAGCGGAAAGGTCTCCTTCAACAGGGGCACGTACCAGGGGCCCTCGAAATATGCCGTCCGTGTGATGCGCGACTCGCCATGCGACGAACCGAAAGCATGGGGAGGGGAATGGCGGTCGAAGCAGACGACCTGGGCCCCGCGCGTGGCCAACCTCCACCCCGTCGCGGCTCCCATGGCGCCGCACCCGATCACGGCGACCCGCTGTGGCGCCAAGATTTACTCGGTCGAGATCCTGGCGATGGGCTGGCCTGGCGTGACGGGGTCGCCGACCTTGAGCAGCAGCTCCTCGACCTTCCCGGTGACGGGGGAGGGGATCTCGGCGTTGACCTTGTCCGTGTGGGCTTCCATCAGAGTCTCTCCCTCGGTCACCTGCTCGCCCCGCTTCTTGCTCCACGCGCCGACGGTGATCTCCTCGGCGCCTTGAAGCTCCGGCATCAGCACATCGCGAACTTCGACACTCACGCGCTTATTGTCACCGGCTCAGGCGAGCGACACCACTTCGAGCAGGTCCTCTTCCCAGTAGTCGACCCGGCCTTCGGGCATGAACAGCACCCGCTGTGGCTTGAGCGCCTCCACGAACTCCGGGTCGTGGCTGACGATCACCATGGTGCCAGGCCACTCCGCCAGCGCGCGAGCTACCCCCGTTCGCGACGGCGGGTCGAGGTTGTTGGTGGGCTCGTCCAGCAGGAGCAGGTTGTGCTTGCCCGCAACGAGCTGTGCGAGGGCCAGCTTGGTCTTCTCGCCGCCCGACAGCGTCCCGGCATCCTGCCGCGCGATGTCACCCGTGAGGTTGAAGGAGCCGAGCAGGGCTCGCAGCACGCGTTCGTCTGCATCGGACTGCTCTCGCATGTGCGCCAGCACGGGCACACCTTTGCGTATGCCCTCGTGCTCCTGCGCGTAGTAGCCCAGCGACACGCCGTGCCCCAGCCGGAAGCTGCCCGAGTTCGGTTCGGTCTGGCCCGCCAGGATGCGCAGAAGGCTCGTCTTGCCGGCGCCGTTGAGGCCCATGATCACGATCCGCTGCCCGCGCTCGACCTCGAAGGTCACATCGCGAAACACGAGCGGGCCGCCGTAACCCTTGCTCAGGCCGCTCGCGGTGAGCACGACGCGTCCGCTGTGCGGCGGTTCGGGAAATGTGACCTTCACCTTGCGCTCGCGCTTAGGAGCGGACACCTGCTCCGCCTTCATCCGATCGACGCGTTTGAAGATCGATTTCGCGGTCCGCGCGCGCTTGGCGGTCTGCCGCCGCATGACCTCGGCGAGCACGCTCAACCGGTTGATCTCGGACTCCTGCCTCTGGGCGAGAGAGGTCAAGCGCTTCTCCTCGAGCACCCTGGCCTTCTGGTACTGCGAATAGGTGCCGCGGTACTCCCGCATGCGCCCGGCGTCGAGGTGCAGCACGCGAGTTATCGAAGCGTCCAGCAGGACCAGGTCGTGGCTGACCACGATCACCGAGCCTCGGTACTCGCGAAGGAAGTCCATGAGCCAGGTCTTGGCGTCGCTGTCGAGGTGGTTGGTCGGCTCGTCCAGAAGCAGAAGGTCGGCTTCCGCGAACAGCACTCGAGCGAGCTCGACCCGCCGCCCTTCACCGCCGGACAGGACGCTGACCGGTAGGTCGACCCTGTCAGGTCGTAGCCCGAGGCCGGTCACGATTCGCCTGGCGTCAGACTCGGACGAGTAACCGCCGTCGAGCCGGTATCGCTCCTCCGCCTCGGCGAAGCGCTCGAGGATGGCCGGCGAGTGGTCGTGCTCGAGCTGGGCGTGCAGCTCCGCCAGGTGGATGGCTGCGCGGTCCAGGCCGCGCCCCGACAGGATGTGCGCAAGCGCTGTCTTCGAGGCTTCGGCCCGCGGGCGTGGGTTCTGAGGCACGTACCCGAGCGTGCCCTGCTTCAGGACGAGGCCGGCGGCGGGGTCGTCCTCGCCCGCCAGGACCTTGAGCAGGCTCGTCTTGCCCGCTCCGTTCCGTCCGACCAGGCCGACCTTGTCTCCCGGCGCCACGGTGAAGCTCGCGTCGGTGAGCACCCGGCGCGCCACGACGTCGATGGCGAGATTCCTGACCTGAAGCACGGTCGCAGATGTTACGTGCCGGCGGATCCGGCGTTTGGTCAGGCAGCCCGGAATTTCAACCTGGAGGCCGTCGAATGAAGAAAGTCCTCGTCATCATCGCGATCCTCGTGGCGGCGGCCGCATGCGGCGGCGCCGGCAACACCGCGTCAACCTCGATACCCCCTCAGCCGCAAAGAGGGGCGGCTCAGCCGGGCGGCACTGCGAGCGGCCAGCCGACGACGATCAACGGACAGCCCGGAGACACGACCAATCCAACAGGCTCCGGCACCACCGTGCCCGTGCTGCAGGGGCCGCCGGTCATCCGCCAGGCGCAGCTCAACATCAGCGTGGGCGCCGGTAGTTTCGACTCCAAGCTCAGCCTTGCACGCACCCTGGTCGAGGCTGAGGGCGGCTACATCGCCGGAACGACCGCGCAGGTCGCGCCGGTCGACAGCCAGATCCGGACAGGCGTCATCAACTTCATGGTCCCGGCCGCGAACTTCGACACCACCATCGACCAGCTTTCCAAGATTGGAAAGGTCCAGAACGAGCAGATCACCGGCACCGAGGTGAGCGGGCAGTACGTCGACCTGCAGACTCGCCTCTCGAACGCCCAGGCCCAGAGGGCGGCGATGCTGGCCCTGCTGACCCAGGCCAAGACGATCAACGACATGATCGCGGTCCAGAACCAGATCGGCCAGATCACGGGCACGATCGAACAGCTCGAGGGCCAGATCAAGTATCTCGACGACCACACGGCGTTCAGCGCACTGACCATCACGATGACCGAAGCGGCGGCGACCGCCCAGGCGCCGGCCTCGGACAGCTGGGGCTTCTCAACCGCACTCAGCGACGCGGCCCACAACTTCGTGGCCACCGTCAACTACGTCGTCGTCGGGTTGGGCGTCATCGGTCCGTTCGTACTCCTCGGCGGGCTCGGCTACCTCCTGTGGCGCCGCCGCAGCCGGTGGATGCCTCGACACGCATAGAGCGCTTCGGCCGGGCCGGGGGAACCACCTCCGGCCCCGGCCCCGGCCGGCCTAAGCAGGCTGAATGGGCCATCCCCTCCCGTAACCTGCAGTGGTAGTGCCAAGAGCGGTGAGGGTCGACGACAACATATGCCCTGGTCTGGGGTGGCGATGACCGCCGGATACCCGCCTGGTTCGCAGGAGTCCGCTTCCGACGAGAGCGGCGATGTGCTCCAGCTCCCGATGGCGCGACGCGCCACGGATATCGCGCTGGACGAGCTCGAGATCGTCTACGCCTTCATCTACGCCCGCGTCGGCAATCGCGCCGACGCCGAAGACCTCACGCAGCAGGTGGCCATGAAGGCGATCCCGCGGCTCCGCGAGGGCGCGCCTGCGAGCGCGATCCGCGGGTACCTGTTCGCCACCGCCCGCTCGGTGCTCGGCGGCTTCTGGAGCACAAGGCTCGGTCTCTCCGAGGTGGAGCTCCACGAAGACCTCGCGCTGGCGGTGCCCCCGGCGCCGCCGTCTGAAGGGCGCGTCGACACCGTACAGCGCATCCTGGCCGAACTTTCGGACAACTACCGGCGGGTGCTGGAGTTGCGTTTCCTCCACGGGTATTCCTTGAAGGAAGTGGCAGCGGAGATGCACTCGACCGTTGGAGCGGTGAAAGTCATGCAGCTTCGGGCCCTGCGCTCTGCCGCCAAAGTGAAGATGGAATGAACAAGCCTGAAAACCGCGTCGACAAGATCGTTTCCGACCTCCTGCACGGGCGCCGCCTCAGGTTGCGCGGCGGGGACGCCGAAGAGAAGGCGGCGATCACGGCCGCCGCGCGCCTGGTTGCTGCGCGTCAAGGACCCCAGCGCATGAACCCGGCGTTTCGCAGGCGCCTGAAACAAGCCCTCGAATCGGCCCCGACCGCGCCCTGGATGACTCGACGCGCGGCGTTGGTGGCGGGCTTTGGGCTGGCGGCCGGCGCTGTCGCCGGCGGTCTGCTGGGCCGGCAGATGGAGCCCGCCGCCGTCGCGACGCGAGTTGCGGGCGGAGATCCTATCAACCCGATCCCCGGCAAATGGGTCGACGTCGCCGCCATCTCGGACCTGGTTGAGGGCCAGGGCAAGCAGGTCAACGCCGGCGGCGTGGGCGCCTTCCTGTTCCGTCGCGGCGACTCCGTGACAGGGGTCTCCTCGATCTGCTCGCACCTCCCATGTGAGCTGTGGTGGAACGGCCGCCAGGGATTGCTCGACTGCCCCTGCCACCCGGCGTCCTTCACGCCGGAGGGGATGTCGACCGACAACACGTATCCGCTCCCGGCTTTGAATACCGTCCACGTGAGGGTCACTCCCGCCGGGCGGGTCGAGGTGCTCGGAACGGACTGACATGCAGCTCAAGAGCCACAGGTCCAGGCAGCTTGCGCTCGATCGCTGCCTGCAGCTTCTCGAAGAGGCACAGGTCAGAGGTCAGGCACGCATCGACGGTCCGCTCGGAACGTCGCTGCGAAAGCACCTCGAGCGCGCCGGTGTGATCGCAGAGCATCGCCTCGAGGGCAGGCGCATCGATCGCGTCCTCGACGACATCTTCGCGCTGCAAGCGCAGCTGCTCGGCCAGACCCCCGAAGACAGCCGGCAGCGCAACGGAAACTAATGAGAGGGAACCCGGATGGTTCCCTCTCATCGCGCGTGCGGCTGCGCCGCAGGCGCTGCTCTCCTTCCGGTATATGGATGGGACTTAACTGAGAGTCTGAAGCCCAACCACGCTGGGCGAGGTAGAGACAAAGTTGCTGCCGGGCCAAGCCCGGCCGCTCAGGCGACGCTGGCGAGGAGAAGGGGCAGTCCCGATGGTCGAGTTTTGTCCCGCGGGTATGATTGGCTGCCGTTGTGACAACTTCCTTCAGCTCATCCAAGTCGTTCCTCCTGACGTCTGAATCAGTCACCGAAGGGCACCCGGACAAGGTTTGCGACCAGGTCTCTGACGCCGTCCTCGACGGAATGCTCGCCCAGGATCCCCACGCTCGCGTCGCCTGCGAGACCGCTATCACGAAAGGCCTGTGCGTCGTCATCGGAGAGGTGACCACACACGCCGAGCTCGACATCCAGAGGACCATTCGCGACACGATCGGTGAGATCGGCTACAACAACGAAGAGATCGGCTTCGACGCCGACCACGCGCTGATCCAGGTTTACCTGAAGGAGCAGTCGCCCGACATCGCGGCCGGAGTCGACCACTCGCTCGAAGAGCGTGAGGGCAGCCTCGAGGACGATCCATTCGAGCTGCAGGGCGCCGGCGACCAGGGGATGATGATCGGCTTTGCCTGCCGTGAGACGCCGGAGCTGATGCCTCTGACCATCTCGCTCGCGCACCGTCTCGCTCGCCGGCTGGCCCTGACCCGCAAGGACGGTTCGCTTCCCTTCCTTCGCCCGGACGGCAAGACGCAGGTGACGGTGGAGTACGAGCGAGGCCGTCCCAAGCGCATCGAAGCCATCGTCGTTTCCAGCCACCACGCCGCATCGGTGACTCAGAAAGAGCTTGCCGAGGGGGTGCGTGCCCTGGTCATCGACCCCGTCCTGGAGGGCCTGGTCGTCGACAACAACACCAAGATCATGGTCAACCCGAGCGGTCACTTCCTCCTCGGCGGCCCGGCGGCCGACGCGGGACTCACCGGCCGCAAGATCATCGTCGACACCTACGGCGGGATTGCCAGGCACGGAGGCGGCGCGTTCAGCGGAAAGGACCCGAGCAAGGTCGACCGCTCGGCGGCCTATGCCGCGCGGCACGTCGCGAAGAACCTCGTCGCGGCGGGACTTGCCGACCGCTGCGAGGTCCAGGTGTCCTACGCGATCGGCCGGGCGCACCCGACGTCGATCTCGGTGGAGACGTTCGGCACCGGAACAACGAGCGAGGAAGAGCTCCTCGAGCTGGTGCGACGCAATTTCGACCTTCGCCCCGGAGCGATCATCGCGAACATGAAGCTCATGCGGCCCATCTACCGGCCGACGGCGGCGTATGGGCACTTCGGCCGCGACGACCTCGGCGTGCCCTGGGAGCTGACCGATCGTGTCGAGGCATTGCGGGCCGACGCATCGGTCACAGCCCGAGCCCGGAATTAGTCAAACGCTGAACGGCGTCTCCGTTGGCTGAACCAGCCCTGCGTCTGCGTGTTCGCGACACGCGGACGGAAAAAAAGGTCCGCCTCGTACCGCAGAACAAGGGCGGCCGGCAGACGCTCACCCTCTACGTTTGTGGCGTCACCCCGTACGACTCGGGGCACATGGGCCATGCCTTCACGTTCTCCATGTTCGACGTCCTGGTCCGATTTGTCGAGTCGGGCGGCGTGCGCATGCGCTACGTGCAGAACGTCACCGACATCGATGACCCGCTCTTCGAGAGAGCGCGGCGCGACCAGGTCGATTGGCGGATCCTTGCCGAGCGCGAGACCGCCGTCCACGTTCGCGACATGACTGCGTTGGGGTGGCGGCCGCCCGACGTCATGCCGCGCGTCTCGGAGGAGATCGGGAGAATCAAGACCGCGGCCACGAAGCTGCATGCGTCGGGGTACGCCTACCGGACCGACGCGCTCTACTTCGACGTCAGCCGCTATCGCGGTTACGGCAATCTGTCGCATCGCAGCAGGCAATCCATGCTGCGCAAGCTGCGCGAGGAGGGTTTGCTTGGGACCGTCGGCCCTGGCGCGAAGCGCGACGCCCTCGACTTCCCGCTCTGGCGCAGCTCGGCGCCCGACGAGCCGTCATGGCCGTCGAAGTTCGGGCCAGGGCGGCCGGGGTGGCACATCGAGTGCTCGGCGATGGCGATGCGCTATCTCGGCGAGCAGATCGACATTCACGGTGGGGGACGGGACCTCAAGTTCAGTCACCACGAGTCGGAGCGGGCGCAGTCCGAGTCACTCACCGGCAAGCGTCCATTCGCGAAGGCGTGGGTGCATACCGGGCTCGTTCGCTACGAAGGCCGGAAGATGAGCAAGTCGCTGGGCAACCTGGTCAAGGTGAGCCAGGCGCTCACGCGCGCGCCCGCCGCCGCGGTTCGCATCTACCTCGTGTCGCACCGCTACCAGCGGGACTGGGACTTCGAATGGGCGGGTCTTGCTAGATCCGCACGCTTGATCGAGAGGGCTCGCGCTGTGCTCAAGCAGGCGGGCGGCGAAGCGTCGCCCGCGTTGATCGACGAGTTCAACGCGGCGCTGGCTGACGACCTGGACACGCCGCGCGCCGTGAGGGTGTTGCGCCTGGCAGTCCGCCGCCGCGACGCCGCCGCCGTGCGCTGGATGCTGGGCATCCTGGCCGGCACCGCGTCCCTCGTGTAGGAGGTCCACCCGGAGCCTCCTAACCAACCTCCAGCGGCGCACCGCAGTTGGGACACTCCATGTCCGCCTCGACCTGGACGAGCGTCTCGCACACGGGGCAGAGGATGTCCGTCACCGTGGGGGCCTCGTCGGCCTCGGCCTCGGCGGCCATGTCCGCGGGCACCTCGCCGAGGTCGATCGCAGGCGAACCGCAGTTGAGGCAGACGTAAGCCGGCTGTGTCACCCGGTGGTCCACGTACTCGCCGCCGGAGTCGAGGTCGACCTCGGCAAACAGGGCGCGGAAGAGGGTGCCGCCGCAGCGGCTGGAGCAGATGAGGAGCATCGCTTCTAGGTTACGTGTCTCCTATGCGATCCGCCTGCGCAGAGTTGTGACCGCGGCGACCACGAGCAGCACGATGAAGCCCGCCACGACTCCGACGTCGAGCTGCAGCGAGCCCCAGCTCAGGTCCGCGCCCTTGATCATCACGTCGCGCAGGCCGTTGACCGCATAGGTGAGAGGCAGGACGTCAGACAGCACCTGCAGCGGCCGGGGCTCGGAGGCGACCGAAAAGAGAATGCCTGAAAGCAGGAACTGCGGGACGATCACCAGCGGTATGAACTGCACGGCCTGGAACTCGGTGCGCGCGAACATGCTGAGGAAGATGCCGAGGTTCACAGCGGCGATGGCCATCAGCGCTTCGATGCCGAAGATGAGCACGACGTTGCCGCTGTTGTGGACCTTGAGCACCGCCAGCGAGAAGACAAGGACCTCCGCCGACTGGACCAGCGCCAGCACTGTGAACCCGAGCATGTAGCCGACGACGATCTCGCCCCGTCTCAGCGGGCTCGCCATCAGGCGTTCGAGGGTGCCCTGCGATCTCTCGTTGAGGAACGACACGATGGTCACGACGAATACGAGGAAGAACACAACCAGGCCGATGAACGCAGCTCCGAAGTAGTCGAGCGTGTCGAAGCCCGAGCCTCCATACAGATAGGTGAGGTGGGGCTGGACGTGCAATCCCTGGCCGGGCGCAGAGGAGGCGACCGATACCAGAGCCTGCTGCAGAGCCTGGAGGACCGGCGCGATCGTGCCCGGCTGCGAGCCTTCGAGGTGAACGTCGGGCGCGATCGTCCCGGCCTGCGCCTGGCTGCTGAAATCGGACGGGAACACGATGTACGCGGCAAGCGATCCGTCCTTGAGCTTCGAATCTCCATCCGAGCCCTGGATGGTGGTCGTGCTGATCTCGCTCGACCTCGCGAGCACGGCGGCAACCGTTGCTCCCAGCGGGCCCTGGTCCTCGTTGGCGATTCCGACCGCCGGAGCCGAGGCCGAACCCCGGATGAGATAGCCGAGGAGGCCCAGGATCACGATCGGCGCGACGAAGAGGAGAGCCAGCGTGCGGCGGTCGCGGCGAAACTGCTGGAGCAAACGCTTGGTGATTGCCGCGACCCGTTTGCCGCTCATGCCGGTCTCTCCGAAAGGCTGAGGAAGGCTTCTTCCAGGGTCGGCCTCCCGGCTTTGGCGCGGATCTCATCGGGACTGCCCTCGGTGAGCAGCTTTCCGAAGAGGATGAGCCCGAGCCGCTGGCAGCGTTCGGCCTCGTCCATGACGTGACTGGAGACGATGATCGTGGTCCCGGCGTCCGCCATCTGCTTGAAGCCGTCCCAGAGCTCGACCCTGAGCTGGGGGTCCACGCCGACTGTCGGCTCGTCGAGCAGCAGCAGCTCCGGCTTGTGCACCAGGGCGCACGCCAGCGAGCACCGCTGGCGCATCCCGCCGCTCAACGTGGAGACGACGGAGTCGCGACGGTCGTAGAGCTTGACGAACTCGAGCGCCGCCTTCACTCCTCCTTCGGCGCCGTTGATCGCGGCGAAGAACTCCAGGTTCTCCTCCACCGACAGACCGGGGTACAGCGCCGCAGCCTGGGTCATGTATCCGACGTGGCTCAAAAGCGCCACGTTCGGCATCCGCTTTCCGAGCACGGTCACGGTTCCGGCATTAGGTGCCACGAGGCCGACGAACATTCGGATGAGCGTCGTCTTGCCAGAGCCGTTCGGACCGAGCAATCCATAGATCTCGCCCTGCCGCACCCGCAGCGTCACGCCGTCGAGCGCCTTGACGTCTCCGAAATTCTTGGAGACGTCCTGCACGTCAACCGCCCACGAGTCGCTCATGAGGTCGCCTCCTCCGGCGTCATCGCCCGCAACCAACCTTCCGCCAGCAATGTCACGGCCTGCTCCCCATCGATGTCGAGGCCCAGGATCCGCTCGGCGAGCGGCCTCGTGAGGAGATGGAAAAAGATCGGACCGACGAATGACTGGAGCGCCAGGAGGGGCGGAATCTGCCGAAGGTGGCCGTCTCGCATGTGGCTCATCAGATAGAAGACAAGCGATCCGACCATTCCACGTAGAGCGTCCTGAGCGACCTCGACGGTGTCGGGAGAAAGGGAGCTGATCTCGAAGAAGAGCGCGCGCAGCACGCCCACCCGACTCTCGCCGGCGCCGTAGAAGGTGCGATAGACGGTGCGGGCGATCTCCGGCATCAGGACCTCGGGCGGCTCGTCCTGCCGCGTGTTCAGCAATTCCGTGACGGGGTCCAGTGGGGAGAAGGCGTGCACGAGGCTGGTGAAGAGGGCGGTTTTTCCGGGGAAGAGGCGATAGAGGGTTGCGCGGGACACCTCGGAGTGTGTCGCCAGGTCATCCATCGAGAGGGCGTTCAATCCATGCGCGCCGACCAGCTTCAGCGCGGCTTCGAGGATGCGCTCGCGGGCGCCAGGCTCGGGTTGGAGGTCGAGGGCCTCGAGCAGCGCCTCCCGCGATTCGAACTCCCGGTAGAAGCTCGTACGGGAAACGCCGGCCGCCGCCGCAAGCTGAGCCACCGTCGGGGTGCCACCCGTCCGGAGCAGGCCGCGAGCCTTGCTCAGGATCCTTTCCCTGGTTGCGACTGGCATCGGGACGATACTAGACGAGACGTCTAGTCTCGTCTAGTCCCACTTCTTAACGCCCTGGGTTGGCGTTCCCCTCCGAGGTCGGTAGGTTGCGTCCATGCGATACCTTCTCGCGATCTCGATCGCCACGGCCCTCGCTTTCCAGCCGGCGCCGGTCGCTGCCGGCTCGACCTGGGGGAGCTCGCAGTACGGCGACCCGCCATCCTGGTGCACTAAGTTCTCGGACATGTGGACGGCGACGGTCATCACCAACGACCCGCTCGTCGGCACCAACCCCGAGCAGGACACGTTCTACGGCTTCCATCCCAACCCCGGATACGACGACTGGTACGGCTTCTTCTATGGCGACTTTCGCGGGGCGCCTGGAGATTCGTCCGGCTGGGTGCCCCTGCTGCACGAGATCTATCCGCGCCACTATCACTGGAACTTCGCCAACAAGGGTTGGGCGGTCCACGGGCACGTGAAGCAGTACATCGCGTACTACAACTGGACCTTCGGGGGGCAGTGCGGGCTGGGGGCCTACGGCAACAACGCGGCTCCGCCATACATGGCAGACCAGTACGGGTATCCGGTCGTCGACATCTACGTCGATGCGGTCCCACCGTTCGACCCCAAGCCGTACGTGACGGCCGTCACGTCCGGCTCGGTCGCGTTCACGTGGGACCCGGTGGCCGACCGCGGAGACGGCGCGGGACGGGATTACTTCGCCGCGGGTCTCGACCACTACGTCTCCTGGTTGACGATCGGCGACGGGCCGTTGCGGTTCCAGCTCGCGTCGACAACCGCGCCGCGCTCCGTTTCGCTGGCGGGTATGACGCCGGGAGAGACGGCTTGCCTGCACGTGGTGGCGGTCGATCGCGTGCAGAACGCGACCGCCGACCAGGTCTCCTGCGCATCACCCTTGACGCCGCCTCCGATGCCCGTGTGGGGTGCGGTGGACAGCAATGTGATGGCGAGCCCGAACGGGGTGGGCCTGGTCGGTCTCGACACCTGGTTCTGGTTGGCGCCCAGTCCGGAGACGCTGATGCTGGAGGAGTCCTATCTCGGGTCGCGCTACATCGTGACGGCGACGCCGATCGCGGCGAGCTGGGATTTTGGCGATGGGAGCATCGATCGATTCAGCGACCGCTCCGGTTTCGGTCACCCATACCCGGAGCCGTCGTCGGTGACGCACACCTACCAGGCGCACAGCCGAGACGGTTACGCCGTGGGCGCCGCGATCCGCTATGAGGTGACGTGGGCGGCGGTGGTCGGAGGTCGTACGTTTGGGCCCTATCCGCTCGCCTCGATGGAGCTGCCGGCTCAATCGCTGGTCTATCCGGTGGAGCAGGCCCAGCCCGAGCTCATCGCAACGTGATCGCCGACCATCCTGTGAGCCGATCGATGTGAATCGCGACGACCGGTCCCCCAGGACGCGTCGCCTCGTACTGCCCGTAACGGTGCGTCAGGAGGTCGATGGCATGCTGTGCTTCGGCCTCGTCGGTGACGATGCGAGCCGTGCCATCAGCGCGCACCCACCAGAGCTTCGTCCAGTCGTCGTCGTAGTGATCGGCGAGCACCGCGACGGCGGGATTCGCAGCGATGTTCTTCAAACGCTTGAGGTTGGAGGTCCGCTTCGGTTTCGAGTCGACCGCGAAATAGAGCATATCGCCGTCATTGGCAAAGACAATCGGCACCACGTGCGGCTTCCCGTCTTCGCTTACCGTCGCGAGCCGCGCGTGCCTGGCGCCGGTAAGGCGGCGCCTCGCATCGGACGCTTCCATGCGGTGAAGTGTGGACCGCATTGCGGCTATCGTTGACCCGTGCAGAGGCTCCGCACCTACACCGTGGACGAAGCGAATAGGGAACTGCCTCGCGTGCGCAGGATCGTCGCGCAGATCGCGGAGCTTTCGGCCCTCCTGCCCGATCTCGAGGACGAGGCGCGCATCGCCGAGTACGAATCCAAACGGCCGTCGGCCGGGGCCGAGGATCGCGACCGGCACCAGCAGGCTCACGACGCGGTCGGCGGCGCGGAGCTCGAGCTGCTCAAGGCTGTGGCCACTCTCAACGGCATGGGCATACAGCTGAAGGGGCCGCTCGAGGGACTGATCGACTTTCCCTCACATCGCGATGGCGAGCCCATCGAGCTGTGCTGGAAGCTCGGTGAGGAGCGGGTCGAGCACTGGCACAAAATCGGCGAAGGCTTCGCCGGACGAAAAAAGCTCTAGAGCTCTTTCGCGACTTTTCCCTTCACGGCTTCGAACACAGACCTCGCGATTCCCGCCGCGTCGAGCCCGTTCTCGCTGAGGATGTCCGACGCCTTGCCCTGAGGCAGGAATCGGTCTGGCAGCGCGACCGTCCTGACGCGCCCCGCCAGCCCGTGCGGCGCCAGCGTCTCGAGCACCGCTCCGCCGAATCCTCCGGCGCCCACGTTGTCCTCGACGGTCACGACGACGGGATGCGTACGCGCCCACTCTGTGATGCGCGGGTCGACAGGCTTGACCCAGCGCGCGTTTACGACCGCACACGAGACGCCCTGGATCTCCAACCGCTCGGCTGCCTCGATCGACACCCCGACCATGCGGCCCACCGCGAAGATGACGGCATCCGATCCCTTGCGCAACTCTTCCCAACGGCCGACCGCCAAAGGCTCCACGGGCAGGTCTGGGGTGGCCGGCACCGGACCACGCGGGTAGCGGATGGCGACCGGTCCGTCCATCGAGAGCGCGGTCTCCAGCAGGGCGCACAGCTCAGTCGCGTCAGCGGGAGCGGCGATCTTCATGTTGGGGATGAGCCGCAGGTAGGACAGATCGAAGATCCCGTGGTGCGACGATCCGTCAGGTCCGGTTACGCCGGCGCGGTCGATCACGAAAACGACCGGCAGCTTGTGCAGCGCGACATCCATGATCGTCTGGTCGAAAGCACGGGCTAGAAACGTCGAGTAGATGCAGACGACCGGGCGCATGCCCGCCATCGCGAGGCCTGCGGCAAATGTGACCGCGTGCTGCTCGCAAATCCCGACGTCGAAGAAGCGGTCGGGGAACTCCTTGGCGAAGTTCAGAAGTCCGGTTGAAGAGGCCATCGCCGCGGTGATGGCACACACTTCGGGCCGCGAGGCTGCCGAGGTCATCAACGCTTCGCCGAACACGTCGGTGTACGTGAGCTCGGTCGAGCGAGGCCGGCCGGTCAGTGGATCGAAGGCAGAGACGCCGTGCAGCTTGTCGATGTCGTCGTCGACCGCCGGCCTGTAGCCATGGCCTTTCTCTGTGACCACGTGAACGACCACGGGTTCGCGCAGCTTCTTGGCGCGAGACAGAACCTCTTCGAGCGCCGGTTCGTCATGACCATTGACCAATCCGGCGTACTTGATGCCGAGGCTCTCGAAGATCGTCGAGGGTTGAAGGAGCTGCTTGAGACCCTCCTTGACGCGATACGCTGCCTGGTCGGCGGTGGAGCCTACGAGGGGTAGGTCCCGCAGCAATCGCGAGATCTCGTCCTTGATGCGCTCGTACCGCGGATCCACACGCAGCTGCGACAGGTGTCGGGCAAGGCCGCCGACCGTCGGCGCGTATGAGCGGCCGTTGTCGTTGATCACGATCACCAGGTTGGGCGGCTGCAGGTGCGCGATCTGGTTGAGCGCTTCGTAGGCCATGCCGCCCGTCAGCGCACCGTCGCCGATGACCGCGATCACGTGGCCCGGGACTTTCTTACGCAGCCGCGCCTCCGCGATGCCGAGCGCGTAGCTGAGCGATGTCGAGGCGTGGCTGTTTTCGACCAGGTCGTGCTCCGATTCCTGACGCGACGGATATCCCGACAACCCGCCGGCCTGCCGCAGTCGCGCGAAGTCCTTCGACCGGCCGGTGACGATCTTGTGGACGTACGCCTGGTGGCCCGTGTCCCACACGATCGCGTCCTTCGGGCTGTCGAAGACCCTGTGGAGCGCGAACGTGAGCTCGACGACCCCCAGGTTCGGGGACAGGTGGCCCCCCGTCTTCGATGTCTGGTCTACAAGGAATGCCCGAACTTCCTCGGCCAGCTGCGCGAGGCGAGGCTGGTCGAGGGCGCGAAGATCCGCGGGCGAGTTGATCGTCTCCAGGATGCCCATCGGTGCTCTAACGTTCTGCGCCCGACATGAGTTCCGCCAGCGCGATGCACAACCTCGTACCGGCGCCGCTGGGACCGCGCAGCACGGTTGTCAGCTCGGGGTTCGTATTCCAGCTGGACGCGGCGATGTCGAGGTGCGCCCAGGCCTTCCCGCCGGCAAACTCGCCGATGAACATGCCTCCCAGTATGGTCCCCGCCTCTCCGTACTCGGCATTGCGCAGATCGGCGATCTGGCTGCGCAGCAGGATCCTGTAGTCGGCGAACACCGGCAGCCGCCAGACCCGGTCTCCCGCATCCGAAGAAGCTCGTTGGACCAGGGCCCAGAACTCGTCGTCGTTGCTCACGCCGGCGCTTGCGGCGTGGCCGATCGCAATCGTGGCCGCGCCGGTGAGCGTAGCCAGGTCGAGGATGTGAGTGGCGCCGTTGCGCAGGGCGTGGGTGAGGGCGTCGGCGAGGATGAGCCTTCCCTCGGCATCCGTGTTCACGATCTCGACTGTCTTTCCGGCCGCGCTCACGAGCACGTCTCCGGGGCGCTGTGCGGTGGGTCCTGGCATGTTCTCGGTCGCGGCGATGATCGCCATGACGTCGAGCGGCACCTTGCGCGCCGCGATCACGTCGATGGCCGACAGCACCGCCGCCGCCCCGGCCATGTCGGACTTCATCCGGCTCATGTTCTCGGCGGGCTTGATCGAGATTCCGCCGGAATCGAACGTGACGCCTTTGCCCACCAGCGCCAGGACGGGCGCGCCGGGCTGGGCCTGCAGGCCGGGCTGCCGGCCGCCGCGGTGGCGCAGCCGGATGAGTCGGGGCGGCAGCGCCGAGCCGGAGGCGACTCCCAGCAACAGGTTGTAGCCACCGGTCCGCAGCTCGGCCGGCCCGAGAATCTCGACCTCGAGGCCATGTCGCTGGGCGATCCGGAGCGCCTCTTGAGACAGGGCTTCCGGCGTCAGCTCGTTGGGCGGCGCGTTCTGCCACTCGCGGGCGCGGTTGGTCGCCTCTCCGTTCTCCTGCGCGGCGACCACCTCGTGCTCGCGGCCGATCCCGAAGCCGGTCAGCACGAGCTCCTCGATCTCGCGCCGCTCAGGCTGGGCCCCGGTCTGTCTCGAGCGCCGTTCGAAGGTGCCCATCACGCAGCCTTCGACGACTGCCTTCAACGAATCCATGCGCAGCGGCGGCTCGGCCCGCAGAAGGCCGATCCGCTTGTACCCGTAGGTGCGCGAGGCGCGGATTAGCTCGTGATGGGCCGAACGGAGCCGCTGTCCGTCCAGGTCCTGGGGCGCCCCGACCCCGTAGAGGATCACGCGGCGCGGCCCGGACTTGGCGTGTGTCGGCACCGGGAGAACCTCGTGGATGCGGCCGCGGAACTCGGCGCTGGTGATCATGTCGGACAGCACGCCGCCGAGCGCCTTGTCGAGCTCGAGAGCGCCGCCTGACAGGCGCTGACCGGTCGCGACCGCCACCGCAAGCGCGTCGACCGGGAGCTCTGCGGGCGGCGTCGCGACGAGGGTGATCTTCACGGACGATTAAGCGTAGCTATCGGACCAGGTGCTCAGCGACGAGCTCCAGGATGTGCGCGACTCGAAGGTGGATTCCGCGGCGGCGCGCAGCCGCCTCGATGTGCATCAGGCAGCCCGGATTGTCTGAGGCCACCACCGTGCAACCGGTTTTGGCGATCGCATCCAGCTTCCACTGCGCGAGGCGGCCCGCGACGCGCGGCCATTCGATGCTGAACGTGCCGCCGAAACCGCAGCAGTTCGCAATGTCGGGGATATCGACCACCTCGTAGCCGGCGAGCTCGAGGAGGCGCCGCGGCTCACTCTTGAGGCCCAACTGGCGAAGGCTCTGGCACGAATCGTGGTACGCGATCTTCAAGCTCATCCGCTCGGGGTCCACCAGCTCCGGGCGGCGGGTCAGGAGCTCGAGCGCGAACCTCGTCGAATCGCGCATTCGTGAGCTCACGCCTTCCGGTACCTGGCCTCCCCAGTCCGCGGCGTCGATCGTGACCGCGCCGAAGCACGAAGCCGAAGGGGTGACGATCAGACCCTTGGAATCTCCAAGACTCTGACCGAGGCTGGTGCATAGGTGCGCGCCTCCGGGGAAATCCCCGGCGTTGGCCGCGATCAAGCCGCAGCACCACTGACCCTTGGGAAAACCAACCCTGAAGCCCGCGGCGGTCGCGATTCGCTCCAGGGCCACGGCGGCCTCGGGCTGAACCCGGTCGACCATGCAGGAGGCGAAGATCGTGAGCGGCTCGCCGTCGACCTCGCTCGGCATAACGCGGTCGCGGTAAGGCACCCGCGCCAGGCGCGGCGCGCCCGGCACCAGGCCGCTGAAGGGAGCTCCCGCACGCAGCAGGCGGTCCGCCAGCTCGGGACGCTCCCACAATCCAAGGACTGCTCTCTTGCGAAGCGACTTGCGGCCTTTCTTTCGGTGCTCGAGGATCTGGCGCGGCAGCGGGATGTCGACGGGGCAGATCTCCTGGCAGGCGTTGCACTGGGTGCAGAGGGTGTTTGGCAGGTCGGCCTCATCCAGGCCGTGGTGGAAAGGCGTCAGGACCAGACCGATCGGGCCGTTGTAGATGTGACCGAACTGGTGGCCGCCCACGGCCATGAAAGGCGGGCATGCGTTCGAACACGCGCCGCAGCGAATGCAGGTGAGCGCGTCCTTGAAAATCGGGTCGGCGCGCATCTCTTCGCGCCCGTTGTCAAGGATCACGCAGTGCATCTCGCGCGGGCCGTGGACGCCGATCGTGAGCGACTGCTCGATGTCCGCTGATCGCGACGGTCCGGTGATCCAGTTCACGTAGCTGCTCATGATCTGGCCTGTTCCGCTGCGCGGCAGCATGCGCAGCACCGCGACGGCGTCGTCGAGCGTAGCGACCACCTTGTCGATGCCAAACAGCGCGATATGCACCGGCGGCAGCGTCGTCGTGAGGTCGGCGTTGCCCTCGTTGGTGACGAGGACTATGGTCCCGGTCTCCGCGATCGCCATGTTGGCGCCACTGATGCCGACCGTGGCGTCGATGAACTTCTGGCGCAGGGATTCGCGCGCGTGGCGCTGGATCGCTTCGACGGTCGCCTCGGTGCCGAAGACGTTCGCGGCGTCCTCTTTCGTCAGGTGGATCGCCGGAGCAATGAGGTGCGAGGGATGCGTGTGCGTCAGTTGCACCATGCGCTCGCCCAGGTCGGTCTCGACGACCTCCATGCCGAGCGACTCGAGGTGCGGATTCAGCTCGATCTCTTCGGACGCCATCGATTTGACCTTGGTCACGACCATCCGGCCGCTGCTCTTTCGACCGTTCCCTGCGTTCCAGCAGATCTGGGCGATGATGTCGCGCGCCTCGGCCGCGTCCTTCGCGAAGTGCACCTTGCCGCCGGCGGCCTCGAGCCGGGTCTTGAACTGCTGCACCAGCTCCGGCAGCCGTTCGAGGTTCGCGCGGCGCCGCCCCTTCAAATCTTCGCGGCCCTTGTCGAAGTCGAAACTCTCGAAAGCCGTATTGCGACGGGCGCGGAGGCCCGTCATCGCTTGGGTCAGGGCTCGCTGCAGGTCGGGGTCGGCGAGCGCTTTGTTCACCCGGCGTGAGAAGTGACGCCGGCTTTCAGGCACGAATATGCGCCCTGCGCGCGCCCGACGCAGTCAGAAAGTGCGCCCGGCGCGCGCTCGACTCAGTCACAATTTCGCGCCCCGCGCGCGCCCGACTCAGTCACAATTTCGCGCCCTGCGCGCGCCCGGCTATGCACGCGTCTTGTTGGCTTCTTGAATCGCTTCCGCTACATCGCGTGGTGTCGACACCGGTGCCAAGCATATTGTTCCGGAGCAGACAACGGCTCGCCTGTCGCCGGCTGGATCGATCACCGCGTATGGATGCGCCAGCAGCGCGGCCTGGGCCAGCTCCGGGTTCGCGGTCGTCACCTTGATCGCGTGATGCGTGCGGTCCAGAGCGCGAGCAAACACCGCCGCCATCAATCCGTACTGCCGCGGGAGGGCGGCGACCGATTCGAGGGCGCGGCGTGCGCTCTCGAGATATGGCCTCGCCGGATCGCCGGTCAGGATGTCGAGCTCCACCAGCGCCATCGCCGCAATCGAGTTTTCGACCAGGGGTTTGATCGGATCGGCCAGCCGGCCGAGCGAATCGGTCCGGGCGTGGTCGAAGAAGCCGCCCAGGTTGGGGTCGCCGTATTGCTGTTCGATATGCGCTGCCAAATCGAGCGCCGCGGGCAGCCAGCGATCACCGAGTCCCGCCTGGTGGGCGCGAAGGGCGGCCCATAGGCTCCAGACCTGGTCGGCGAGCTGGCCGCCGACGCCCTCGGCGTGCGCCATTCCTTCGCCGCGCCGGTAGGCGTTGCGAAACAGGCGCTCGAGGAGCTTGGCCGCATGGGTGCGAAGCGCCGGCCGGTCCACGCGCACTGCCCCGTCGAGATAGGCGATGGCCAGCGCGGCATTCCAGGACGTGTAAACGCGGCGGTCGACGTATGGCGCCGGCCTCTGCGCGCGCTCAGCAGCATCCATGGAGTAGTAGTGCTCGTCGGCATCCTGGCTGCCCGCGTAGAGGCCCGTCTTCGAGTCCCGTAGGACCTTGTCGAGGTAGCCCGTTGCCGAATCGAGCACCGCGCCGATGCCTGCGAGCGAGAGCGAGCTGACGAGACCGGAATGGTCCTCCAGCATCTTCTCGAAATGCGGGACGCTCCAGTCCTGCGTCGTCGAATAGCGGAAGAACCCGCCTTCGATGTGGTCGTACGTGCCTCCTCCGGCCATATGTTCCAGCGTGTTGACCGCCATCTGATGGAGCTCGGGATCGGAGCGAAGCTGGGCTTGCTCGAGGAGCAACAGGATCGCGTCGGTCTGCGGGAACTTCGGCGCGTTGCCGAACCCGCCGTACCCCGGATCGTAGGCCGTGGTCACCGCTTCGAGGATCGAATCGACCAGCCCTCCGTCGAGCTGGCCCGCGCTGCGCGCGACAGCGGAGCCGGAACGCTTGCGCGCCTCCAGCACGCGCGTCGCGATCTCGGGCTGGTTGGCCCGGTAATAGGCAGAGATCTTGCTGAGGGCGTCCGCCATCTGGTCCGGAGGCAGGTACGTGGCCCCGGTGAGGATGTCGCCGGAGGAAGTCAGGAACGCGGTCGACGGCCACCCGCCCATGTTGTAGCGTTGGTTGATGTCAGGGCGGACGTCGTTGTCGACCCGGATGGGCACGTAATCGCGGTTGATGAGGTCGATGATCCCGGCGTGCGAGTAGGTGGTCTCGTCCATGACATGGCACCAGTGGCACCAGACGGCTGAGATGGAGAGCAGGATCGGTCGGGAGGTCAGCTTTGCTTCCTCGAAAGCGCTGGCCGTCCAGGGGCGCCACTTGATCTCGGCCGCGCGGTTCGGCCGCGGCGAAAAGTGGAATTCTTCCGTCGCCTCCGCCACACGACAAGGTTACGCGGGTGAAACAATGGCACCGTGATCTCGACCAGCGCGGTCGACGCCTACATCGAGAAGAACTCGCGTCGGTTCATCGACGAGCTCAAGGAGCTCTGCACCTTCCCCAGCATCTCCAACCACGGGAAGGAAGCGATCGAGCCGGCGCGGGGATGGATCGCCGATCGCCTTTCGCGGTTCACCGACCGCGTGGAGACGTTCGACGGCGGCGGCATGCCGGCGCTTTACGCGGAGGTACCAGGTGGCGGCCGGCGCAAGCTGCTGCTCTACCAGCACTACGACGTGCAGCCGGTCGACCCGATCGACCTGTGGGAATCGCCGCCGTTCGAGCCGGTGGAGAAAGACGGACGGATCATCGCTCGCGGGGTCGCCGACGACAAGGCGGACGTGATGGCGCGGATCCACGCCCTCGAGACGTTGAAGGCGCTGGGCGATCTGCCGGTGACGCTGCGCTTCCTGGTCGAGGGCGAGGAGGAGATCGGATCCAAAACCTTCGAGAAGATCGCGCACGACCATTCCGGCAAGCTCGCTGCCGACGGGTGCCTGTGGGAGTCAGGCGCCTCGTTCGACGACGCCGGCAGGCCAACCATCCAGTTCGGATGCCGGGGGCTTCTCTACGTGCAGCTGCGCGTGAAGATGCTCGCCTTCGACCAGCATTCGGGCTGGGCCTCCATCTATCCGTCCGCCGCCACGTACATGATCGCGGCGCTCGCCAGCCTGCGCGACCAGGAGATGAACATCCAGATCGAAGGGTTCTACGACAAGGTCGTGAAGCCGACCGAGGGCGACCGGCGGATGATGGCGAAGATCGACCCAGAGGTGGAAAAGCGCAAGCAGCTTGTCGGCTTCGATCGTCTTGTTCGAGATCCCAGGCCGGAGGAGGTCATCGAGCAGATGCTCTTCACGCCGACCTGCAACATCGCCGGAGTCACGACGGGCTACCAGGGGCCGGGCTCCAAGACCGTGCTGCCCGCCGAGGCGACCGCCAAGCTGGACTTCCGGCTCATCCCGAACCAGGACCCGGCTGACGTGGCGTCGCAGCTGCGCAGGCACCTCGACTCGCACGGTTTCGAAAAGGTCGAGGTCGTTTGGAGCGACGGCGAGAAGCCCGCGCGCTCAGATCCGGGTTCGGCGGTCGGCAAGACCATGATCGACTGCGTTCGCGAGCTTCACGGTGAGCCCATAATCTGGCCGTTCATGCCCGCCACCGGACCGATGCACCCGGTCGTCTCCGACCTCGGTATCCCGACCGTGCTGCCGGTGGGCGTCGGCCGGCCTGACAACAGGATTCACGCACCCAACGAGAACATCCACGCCGCCGACTACGTCAACGCCGTGCGCCTGATGTGTCGCGTCTGGGAACGCTTCGGAGCCGGATAGGCGTGGAGAAGCTCACCGACAAGCTGTTCACCGACAAGTTCAACGAGGACACAGGGCGCCCCCACATAGAGATCGTCGACCAGAACGTTTGCGCCGTGAAGTGCAAGGGCAAGTACTGCAACCATTTCTGTCCGGCCGGCGTCTATGAGTGGAATGAGGAGCAGCAGAAGAACCTGGTCAGCTTCGGCAACTGCATCGAGTGCGGGGCCTGCTCCATCGGCTGCCCGTTCGACAACATCTCCTGCGAGAGTCCGCGAGGGGGCTACGGCGTCCAGTTCAAGCACGGCTAGCCGGGCGGAATACGAACTGCCTTCGCCACAATTCAAATCAGTGCAATGAGCGATTACGACGTGGTTATCGTCGGAGGGGGTCCCGCCGGGCTGGCGGCCGCCCTCTACACGGCCCGAATGGACCTGAAGACCGTCGTGATCGACCGCGGGCCCCTGGGCGGACAGCTTCTGAACACCGAGCTGATCGAGGACTACCCGGGCTTCGAGTCGATCCTGGGATCGGAGCTCGCCACCAAGATGGGGGAGCACTCCCGCAAGTTCGGAGTAGAGGTCCGCGATTTCGAGCCGGTCCAGGAGATCGACGTCGAGGGCCAGACCAAGGTGGTCCGCCTGGAGTCGGGTGAGGAGGTGCGCGCCCCTGCCCTGATCATGGCGGCCGGCGGGCTGCCGCGGTACCTCCAGGTGCCGGGCGAGAAGGAGTTCTGGGGTCGGGGCGTCAGCTACTGCGCCGTCTGCGACGGTGCGTTCTTCAAGGGCCAGGAACTGGCCGTCATAGGCGGCGGCGACGCCGCTGTGGAGGAGGGCGACTTCCTCACGCGCTACGCGTCGAAGGTCTACATAATCCACCGCCGCAGCGAGTTGCGGGCCCAGCCGATCCTCATCGACCGGGCCAAGGCCAACCCGAAGATCGAGTTCATCTTCGACGCGCAGGTGAAGGACATAGCGGGCGACAGCAAGGTGCAGGTGGTGCACTACGAGCAGCACGGCAAGCTCAAAGAGCTTGCGGTCGGCGGCGTCTTCATATTCGTCGGGTTCGTGCCCAACTCGGCGCTGCTCAAGGTGCACGTCGATCACGACGACGCCGGGTACATCGTCACCGACCGCAACATGCAGACCTCCGTCGAGGGCATCTGGGCGGTTGGCGACGTCCGTTCGCAGCTCACCAAGCAGATCGCCACGGCGGTGGGCGACGGGACGACAGCGGCGGTCGCGGCGTCGATGTACGTGACGTCGCTCAAGGACGCGGCCCGGGCTTAGACGGGCCTCGGGCCAACCATGTAGGCTGGCGCCATCGTTTTGTATACGTCCTGAAGCGAGAGGAAGGAAGGGTGCATCTGAAGCTGGTAGCGGTCAAAGCAGCGGTTGTCATTGCGTTGTCGTCTGGGTCGATTTCGATCACCAGTCTTGTCGTATACGCCGACGCGAACCCCAACAATCACGGACACCACTACGGCCAACTCAAGCACCAGCATCCGCCGGTGCCTGCGCCGCAGCCGCCGCCCGCGCCGGCGCCGGCGCCGCAACCAAACGCACCGCCTGTCGTGCCCATCGTGTCGCATACGAAGGCCGCGAGCGCACAGACGATTGCGCCTCCCGTCTCGGGCGGTGCGACGTTGCCGCTTCCCGACGTGGGAGGCCAGGACACCACTCGGAAGCAGGGTGTCGCGGCGCTGCCACCTGTTCGCGATCCGAACCTCTGGGTCGTCGAGGCCCTGTTTCCGGCGCTGCTGATCGTGTGGCTGATCTTGCTCGCCGCTTCGCGCGGGCTTCGGAAGCGGACCTCTGACGGGAAGGCGCCGACGGTCTAAGCCGTTACGTCGATCCAGACAAGGCCCGGAGGCAAGGTCAGCGCCTGGCCGCCGTCGAGCGTGAAGGTGAGCGGGCCGTGGCTGTCGGTCGATGACCATGAGCCCGCGTACTGCATGCCCTTGTAGAACACGTCGATCCGGCCGCTGGTGTCGAGGTCGTAGTCGTGTATGTGAGCGCCGTGGCCGTCGCCGACGTTCAGAAGAGTCTCCGTGGTGTGCAGGGTGATCAACATCTCGATCCGCAGAGGTTGACCCAGGCTCGCGTCCTTATAAGGGTGGCCTTCCTCACTCTTCTGATAGGTGCCCGTGGCCGGGTCGTAGCTGTACACCGAATAGTGCTCGTCGACGTTGATCGACGTCCTGGCCGTGCCGGCCGGAAGCACTGGCCTCGTCTTCGGGATGGTGTACGTCGGAATCGACGAGAAGTAGTTGTCCTCCGCCGCCTTGACCAAAGGACCCTTGATCATCAGGTTGTCGGGCGCGTAGCGCGGCGGTGCGGCCCGGAACTGGTACCCGATCGTGTCGAAGAACTGCGGCGTCGGGTCTGATGCGGCGCGCGCGGCCGTCGCGGCCGACTCACCGGATTGGAACAGCAGTCCTTTGTAGTGGCGGCCGAGCTTCAGCGATATGAATCGCGCGGAGCGCATGGGGCCGATGAGGTCCGGTGCGTTGTCGTACATCGCCGTCAGTCGCGTGATGCCACCCTCGGCCAGGTACTCCCAGACGATGTCGGCGGCCTGAAGCCCGTTCTGATCGCGCGCGAACTCGTCGTTGGGGATCTGGATCAGGGCCGGGTATCTCAGTGCGGTCGTGTGCTCCCTGTCGTGGTAGTAGATCCCGGTGTTGAAGGTGAACGTGCTGGGAATGAGGTGCCCCGTCTGGTCGCGTCCACCGGCGCTCAGCTGAACCTGCAGGGGTCCGGATGGAATTCCCGCGGTCGATACCGTGGCGCTCCTATCGTCGGTCGCCCACGTTGCGTTGACCACCTGCGCTCCGACCGTGATCTTGATCGTCGTGGGCTCCATCGCGTCGTTGAAGTTGAGCTTCAGCGTGGTCCCCGGGTCGATCTCCGTCCCATCGGTGAGCGGGGTGCCCGCGGCTCCGGTGATGGATGTGACGTGAGGAACGATCAGCGTCGTGAAGCTCCACGTTCTGCCCTGGACCTTGTGCCGCCCGATGTCCACAATCGATTTCACCGTCACGGTGTAGGTCGTCAGGTCGGTCAGTCCTTTGGACGCTGACCATCCGTACTGCGTCTGTCCATCGAGGCTTGTGATCGAGCCACCCGCTCCAGGGCTGATCGAAAACGCAGCCTCGACAGCCGCGAGCGCGACCGGACGGCTGAAGGTGAGCAGAATTCGGCTGTCGGTCGGCACATCCTTCTGACCGCTCTTGAAATTCGTCGTGAGCGTGGTGGGCAGCGTGTTTTCGTAGAAGAGAAACGCACCGATGCCGGTCAGCACGACGACGACAACGAGACCGATGGCGATAAGGCCACGACGGGGAAACGGCGGCCGCCGACGCGAGCTTCGCCTGAACGGCTGTGCCGACGGAAACGACGGCTCGATCTCGGGGAGCGACGTGGATATGGACAACGGGCCGCCCGGGATTATCTCAGACTCTGGCCCGGATCGGCCCGCAGCGCGCGCAGGTACGAGAACGTGTAGAGGCCCGTCGCGTGACCGCTCTCGAATGCGATCTGAAACGCATATTGACCGACGAGGGCGACGTCTTTGATGCGGAGCTCTTCGGGGCTGAGCGTCTTGACCCGCGCCAGGCGCCCGGGGGCGCCGGCCTCACCCCGACATTCAGCGCACGGACACGCCCATCGCAGCTGCTCGCCCGTGTACTCCGTGCGCTTGCCGTCCTCCCACGTGATGTCCACCGTCTGCTGCGTGCGATCGACATCGACGTTGACTGGAAACGGATCGGGGTCTTGCAGAGGTCGAGCCTAGTGGACGTTGATGACAGGGAGCTGCCGGAACGACTGGATCGACGTGCGGGCCGCAACCTGCGAAGCGATATGCACGAACGCTCTCGCGCCCGCGGACTCGGGCCGCGAGATGACCACGGGGGTCCCGAGGTCGGCATCCTCGCGAATGCCCTCTTCGAGCGGAACCGCGCCGAGGAAGGGAACACCGAGTCGCTTGGCGGCCGATTCGGCTCCGCCGTGGCTGAAGATCTCATGCCGGTGCCCGCAGCTGGGGCAGACATACCAGCTCATGTTCTCGATCAGCCCGAGCGGCGTGACGTTCAGCTTCCTGAACATCTGAAGCGCCTTCACGGCGATGTCGGTGGCCACGTCCTGCGGTGTGCAGACGATGGCGACGCCGGTCAGCGGGACGGCCTGCGCGAGCGTCAACGAGGCATCGCCGGTACCCGGCGGGAGGTCGATCACGAGGTAATCGAGCTGGCCCCAATCGACCTGGACCATCATCGCCTCGATCGCCTTCCCGACCATCGGGCCGCGATAGATCGTCGGCTGCTCGCCAGGATAGATGTGGCCGAAGGACATGAGCTTCAGTCCGTGAGCCTCGATGGGACGCAGGCGGCCGTTGACCTGCTCAGGCACCTGCTTGGAGCCGGTCATGGCCGGTACGGAAGGTCCGTAGATGTCCGCGTCGAGCAGGCCGACCGAGGCGCCGCTCAGGCGGAGTGCGGCCGCGAGGTTCACGGCAACGGTCGATTTGCCGACGCCGCCCTTGCCCGACGCGACGGCGATCGTCTGCTTGACCCCGGGCAGGATCTCGGACGGCTTTGGGCGCATGAAGGCGGGCCTCACGTTGGCCGTCATCCTCACGTCGACACCGGTCACGCCCGGTATCTCGCCGACGAGGTCCTGCGCCTGGGACTTGAAGCGGTCGCGGACGGGGCACGCGGGAGTGGTGAGCTCGAACGTGAAGCTGACCTTGCCCTGCGCGCTGACGTCGAGCTCTTTGATCATCCCCAGGCTCACGACGTCGCGGCCGAGGTCGGGGTCCTGGATGTGGGACAGCACGTCGAGGATCTGCTGCGAGGAGGGGACGGCCATCGCCCGGCATGTTACCGGGACTTAGAGGGCGGCCCATTTCGCATCACGCGGTTGGGGTTAAAGGGCACAAATGGCGCATCGGAACGCCGGCCTGGGGCCACAAGGGCACACTTGGTCCAATCGGAGCGGATTCCTGGTGGACGCACCCCTGGCGGGGCCCACCCTACCGTTTTGGCTTCCCACCCCCAAGCCGACGCACCGAACCGCGGCTGAACGTACCTCCGACTCGAAAGCTGCGCAACCCTGCCTGTTAATTTCGCAACACCTGATATGCCAGTCATGAATGGTCGCGCCGCGTTGCTGGCCCATCAAGCTGCGTGCAGCGCATGCCACGTCTGCGTCGACCAGGGCATCATCCCCGAGGCGACCCCGACGTTCGCCGGGACGTGGGGCGCGCCCTTCTTCCTGGTCGGGCAGGCGCCGGGTCCGGTCGAGAGGGAGTCGCGCCGTCCGTTCTCCGGGCGCGCCGGCAAGGAGCTCGACCGGTGGATGGTACGAGCCGGGTTCGACAGCCCCGAAGAGTTCAGGCGCCTGACTTACATCGCCGCCCTCATGCGCTGCTTTCCCGGTCGCAACAGCGCCGGAAACGGGGACCTCAAGCCGCCGCCGGGCGCCGTCGCCAACTGCGCCCATTGGCTCGACGCCGAGCTTCGCATCTTGAAGCCCAAGGTGGTCATCCTCGTCGGACAGCTCGCAATCGCCCGCTTCCTGGGCCCCGGCCGGCTCGAGGAACGCGTCGGCAATCGATTCGGTGATCGGCCCGTGATGATCCCCCTACCGCACCCATCGGGCCAGAGCCGGTGGCTCAACGATCCCGCGAACCGAGACCGGCTGGCTGAGGCGCTGGCGCTCGTGGGACAACTTCGCGCAAGCCTTGCGCCTACTGCCAGGAAGCACAATAGCGACGGCGGTGAGCGCGACCGCCCCGCGACGAGCGGGCCGGACGGAAACGCGATGAGGAGAAAGCCGTGAAGTATCTACTGGTCTATTACGGCGGCGGAATGCCGGAGACGCCCGCGGCGCAGGCTCGTGTGCTCAAGCAATGGGAGAAGTGGTTCACCAAGCTTGGACCTGCCGTAGTCGACGGCGGCAATCCATTTTCTGGCGCGGTCAGCAAAGTCAAGGAAGACGGCACGATCGCAAAAGGCGCGATCGGCAAACGCGCGTCGGGCTACAGCATCCTGGAGGCCCCGTCGATGGACAAGGCCTCGAAGATGGCAAAGGGCTGCCCGATCATCAAGAGCGGCGGCCAGATCGCGGTCTACGAAACCTTCAACGCGATGTGATCCGTCTGCACTGAGAGGTTGCCTTCATTCTTTGCTGAGCGGGCCGGCGGGCGCGTCACCATAACCGGTGGCGATGCCCGCCACCTCGCCCGCTCGTTGCGGGCGCGCGTGGGGGAGGAGGTCGAGGTGATCGACCCGGCCGGCCACATGCTCACGGTCCGGTTGGACGCCGTCTCACCTGACAGGGTCGAGGGCGTGGTCGTGGCGGAGCGCCCGCACAACCCCGAACCGGCTGCGCACATCACGATCGCAATCGCCAACCTGCCGGCGCCGGCTCTCGAGCTCGTGCTGTCCCGCTGCACCGAGGCGGGCGCCTATGCCTTCCACGTCTTCCAGGCCGAGCGCAGCATCGCGCGCGGCGCCAAGCTCGAGCGCTGGGTGACGATCTGCCGCGAGGCGGCCATGCTCGCCGGCCGGCTGCGCATCCCGGAGGTCGATGCGTTCCCGTCACTCGATGCAGTGCTGAAGACGAGTGACCACGCGGTGATGCTCGCGCGGGACTCGCAGCACGCGCTCGCCACGCTGACGGCTCCGCGCGATCTCACCCTGCTGGTGGGTCCAGAGGGTGGGTGGACGGAGCGCGAGCTCGCCGCCGTCCCGGTCAGGGCCACCCTCGGTCCCCGCAACCTCCGCGCCGACACGGCCGCGCTTGTAGGCCTGTCTGTGGCGCTCGCTTTGCGGGGATAAACCGCTCGCCGTCCGGCCCGCGACGGGAATAGTTCGCTTCCACTGTCGCTTCGGATTGAGATAAGATGAAGCATGGGATGGCGGAGCGGATCGTGGAGCGTAGTTTCTCCCCCGACCGGCTCGCGCAGTCGAGCGGCCCGATTTCCGTCGACCTCGCCGTTTTCACACTCGTCGGACGGGAGCTGAGCGTGCTGCTCACCACTCGCACCGAGCCACCTTTTCCCGGCTTCTGGGCGCTACCCGGCAGCCTTCGCCGGCCCGGCGTTTCGCTCGACGCGCAGGCGCGAGCACGGCAGGCGGCCGTGACCGGCCTGGATGGCGGCTGGATCGAGCAGCTCAAGACGTTCGACCGCCCGCAGCAGCTCGACTCCGCCGGACAGGTCGTCGTGCCCGGCCGCGACCCTCGCGGGGACGTCATGTCCGTCGCGTACATCGCCATCGTCCCGACCGCGCTCGCCGAGGTGTGCGCCGACCGCAAAGGAGAGGGAGAGCAGCTGTGGCTTCCGGTCCGCCGCCTTCCAGTGGAGATGGCCTTCGATCATCGCGAGATCGTCGACTACGCGGTGCGGCGCCTGCGCAGCAAGGTCGGGTACTCGTCGATCGCCTTCCAGCTGCTGCCGTCCGAGTTCACCATCACAGAGCTTCAGCAGGTCTACGAGGCGGTGCTCGGACTTTCGATCAATCGCGGCAACTTCTGGCGCAAGGTCGTGGACCGCGGCGTGATCGAACCCACCGGCAAGGAGCGCAGCGTACGCGGCAAGCGCGCCATCCTCTTCCGCTTCAGCCAGCAGCCGTTCGGACTGCGCGAGGAGCCCGATGGTTTCATCGACGCCTAAGGGCCCCATCTTGCACCGCACGCAGCTGGACGAACTGGTGGCCGCCGCGCTCCGCGAGGACCTGGGCAGCGAGCTGGGCGACACCGACGTCACCACTCATTTCGTAGTCGACACCGACCTGATGGGGGAGGCCCGCATCTTTGCCAGGAAGGCCGGAGTCTTGAGCGGAGGCGACGCCGCAGCGCGAGTTTTCGAGAAGGTCGGCCCGCCATGCGAATATGTCGCGCTCAAGCCGGACGGCGCGCGGCTGAAGGCGGGGGACGAGGTCGCCCGCGTGGTGGGCCCGCTCGGCTCGATCCTCACGGCGGAGCGGACCGCCTTGAATTTTCTTCAACGGCTCTCGGGCATTGCAACGGTCACCCGCGAGTACGTCGACGCGCTGGCCGCGTATCCGGCCGTCACGCTGCTCGACACGCGCAAGACGACTCCGGGGCTGCGTTTCCTGGAGCGTGCCGCGGTCCGAGCCGGAGGAGGGCACAACCATCGCGACGGCCTGTGGGACGCGATCCTCATCAAGGACAACCACGTGGCCGCGGCGGGCGGTGTCACCGAGGCCATCAATCGAGCTCGGCGCGCGCGCATGCCGGTCGAGGTCGAGGTCGACACGCTCGAACAGCTCGAAGAGGCGCTGGCGGTGGGCGCGGAGATGATCCTGCTGGACAACATGACATCCGATCTCATGCGGCGCGCCGTTGAAATGACCGCGGGCCGCGCAAGGTTGGAGGCGTCGGGGGGAATGAATTTGCAAGGTGCCGTTGCGGCCGCCAAAGCCGGAGTCGATCGCATCTCGGTCGGGGCCCTGACCCATTCCGCGCCGGCGCTCGACCTGAGCCTGGAGGTGACCAGGACATGGCGGTAGAGGTGCTCGACCTACAGGTGGATGCCAACGCATACGCACGGCGCACCGTCCATCGCGACATAGAAGGAATGAGCCGGGAGATCCGCGAGATCGCGCGAACCCGCAACGCGGTGATCCTCGCGCACAACTACCAGGTGCCCGAGGTTCAGGACGTAGCGGACTATGTCGGCGACTCGCTCGGGCTCTCGCGCCAGGCAGCCGCCACGAATGCGGACACGATCGTTTTCTGCGGAGTCCATTTCATGGCTGAGACCGCGGTGATCCTCAGCCCGACCAAGCGTGTCCTGATCCCGGACCTCGAGGCCGGCTGCTCTCTCGCGGCGACGATCAATGCGGAGCAGCTGACCGCGTGGAAGGCCGAGCACCCGGGCGCGGTGGTGGTGTCCTACGTCAACACGACCGCAGAGGTGAAGGCTCTGAGTGACTACTGCTGCACCTCGGGGAACGCCGAGCGCGTGATCCGCGCGATCCCTGATGACAAAGAGATCCTTTTCCTACCGGATATGTTCCTCGGCACGTACCTGGAGAAGGTGACGGGCCGCGCGATGCACGTCTGGCCGGGCGAATGTCACGTGCATGCGGGTATCCGTCCGGCCGACATCGACATCGCCCGCCGCGAGCACGGTGACGCCGACCTACTCGTTCACCCCGAATGTGGCTGCGCAAGCCAGTGCATGTACTTCAAGGCGAACGGCGACATCGACGCTGACCGCACGCACATCCTCAGCACCGAGGGCATGGTGCAGCACGCGCAGAAGCACCCCAGCCGCAGCTTCGTCGTCGCGACCGAGCTCGGCATCATGCACAGGCTGTCAAAGGAAGCGCCACAGAGTCGCTTCTACGCCGCCAGCGAGCGGGCGATCTGCCGCTACATGAAGAAGATCACGCTCGACAAGGTGCTGAACTCGTTGCGCGAGGACGTCTTCGAGGTCACGGTCCCGCAAGACGTGGCTGATAGGGCGCGCGTCGCCATTCAAAGAATGGTGGAACTGTGATCGAGTCCCCCCACCCGGCGCTTCGCGCCACCCTCCCGGGCGAGCGGG
>DATBZR010000095.1:0-2099 GCA_036513095.1 Candidatus Dormiibacterota bacterium
ATGATGCTGCCGTCCCGGCAACGAAACCCGGGCGCCACTTCAACTGGCGTTGAGTTGAAGGGGATCAGCACGACTTGGCCGTCGCCACGCATGGTGGTCTGCGTGTAAGTCTGGGCGAGGACCTCTTTCACCTCCTGCAGAAGCTGGGACTGGCGGTTGCCGTCGCGCTCCTGGAACCGGGCATGCACCGTAGCCGGCAGGAGGAAGAGGATGTCGACGTCGCGCGGTGGCCGCAGGCGAGTGTTCTTTCCCCATGAGCCGATCAGCATGCTGTTTGCAGTCTCGGAGCCGACACCCCAGTAGTACCGGTTGAGGCACAAACGAACGCCTGCCTGTTTCGTCTGGCCGTCTTCGCGCTGCCAGTCGGTGATGGTCAACTCGGCGAGCAGCCGAGTGAACCGGCGCGTGACGAAAAACCACATGTGCATCGAGGGCGTAGGGGGCCAAGGCCCCGCCCAAGAGGGTAGTTGCGGCCAAGCTCGATTGCGTCGGCCCGCCCGTGAGCAGCGACCCGAGGCCGCTGTATTGCGGCGAAGGCGTGGCGAGCCCAGCCAAGGAGCCAAAAGGGTAGTTCTTCGGCGGCAATGCGAAACTCATGAAAACGTCCTTTCGTTACATCACGTGGTCGAGCTATGAGGCTGCCGGCGAACCATTCGCCTGCATCTCAGGTCCTTGATACGTACCGGTGGGCCACCGCTTGTGGAGGCGCGCATCCGATGGATGCGGCGGTCTGTGCCGCGTATTTGGGGCGCCGCATCGGCGCCATTCGGAAAAGACTTCGGCTAGGCGCCCCTCGGCGAGAATATGCCGAGGGGCCTGTCTCCTAAGCCAGGGGCCAGCGGGCCCCAAACTCACCGACAACAACCTGTAGTCGGAAACACGCGAACTTCGACTTGGTAGCCACTATCGCGGACAAACTATGTTCCCAATCGCAGAACTACTATGCCCCGCTTTAGACCCGTTGCCGGACACCGCTGCTCTTACGAGCAGCCGGTGGTGCTCCCGCAGGTATCGCACTTCATGCAAGTGCCGTTGCGCACCAGAGTGAAGTTGCCGCATTCGCCGCAGGCCTCGCCTTCGTAGCCCTTGGCCTTGGCTTCCGCGCGCTTCTCGGAAGCCGCGTGCTTGGCGTTGACGTGCGCGTGCGCGTCTTCCTCGACGCGATGCTCGAGCTTCTCAGCCGGCGACAGCTTGGCCTCCGGCTCGGATTTGAGCGCGGTGGCGCCGCTGCTGAAGGCGGTGACGTTGGAACTCCGGCTGGCGTCGCTCGCCGAGCTTGCCCCGGCCGGGGAGGGTGACGAGCCGCTCACCACCGACAGCCGGTCGGTGCGCGAGCGCGTCAGCCCCTTGGAGACGTAGTTGTGCGCGGGCGTCGGCTTGCCTTCGTGGACGCCCTTGCCGAGCGCGTCGAAGGCGGTCTCGCTCGGGTCGACATGGGCGAGGTCGAAGCGCTCGAGATAGGACACCGCCAGCTCGCGGAACACGTAGTCGAGGATAGAGGTGGCGAATTTGATCGAGTCGTTGCCCTGCACCGGGCCCTGCGGCTCGAAGCGCGTGAAGGTGAAGGCGTCGACATATTCCTCCAGCGGCACGCCGTATTGCAGGCCGAGCGAAATCGCGATGGCGAAGTTGTTGAGCAATGACCGGAGAGCCGCGCCCTCCTTGTGCATGTCGACGAAGATCTCGCCCAGCCTTCCGTCGTCATATTCGCCGGTGCGCAGATAGACCTTGTGGCCGCCGACCACCGCCTTCTGGGTGTAGCCCTTGCGGCGGTCGGGCAGCCGCTCGCGCTCGCGCAGCACGGTGATGCGCTCGACGATCTTCTCCACGACTTTTTCCGCGAGCCCGGCGGCGCGCGCGGCGGCGGGACGCTCGAGGAACGCCTCCACGGTGTCGTCCTCGTCGTCTTCGTCGGCGATCAGCTGCGAGTTGAGCGGCTGGCTGAGCTTGCTGCCGTCGCGGTAGAGCGCGTTGGCTTTCAGCGCCAGCCGCCAGGACAGCATGTAGGCCGCCTTGCAGTCGTCGACGGTGGCGTCGTTCGGCATGTTGATGGTCTTGGAGATGGCGCCGGAGATGAACGGCTGCGCCGCCGCCATCAT
>DATBZR010000096.1:0-9296 GCA_036513095.1 Candidatus Dormiibacterota bacterium
TGATGCCGCGGGCGATGTCGGCGACCTTCGCGTCGTTACCGGGCCGTTCACCGACGTTGTTCGTGCCGGCGAGCAACACGATCACTTTCGGATTCACTCCATCCAGCTCGCCGTTCTCGATGCGCCACAGCATGTGCTCGATCCTGTCCGCGCCCCAGCCAAAGTCAGCGGCGTTCCAACCGAAGAAATTGGAATTCCAGTTCGCTAACATCTGGGGATAGTCGGTCGCGCCCCACCGCCGGACGATGGAATTGCCCTCGAAGTAGACATCGATCTTGCCTTTGGCTTTCTTCTCGAGCAGCTGCTGGTGCGCGAGCATCGAGTTGCTGTCGGTGCGCGGCGTCGGCTTGTCGGCGGGCCACGGACCCGACGGAGTGAGCGTGGCGGTTGGCACCGCTCCGCTGGGGGCAGCGGGAACCGGAGGCGCGGGCGTGTACGATCGTCTGAAGGAACGATCCGCCCACTGTATGAAGTATTTCCAGTTCGGGGCGTCGGTGTGTCCACTGTCATGCTGCCGCCACGCAAGCTTGCCATCAAGCAAACCGACGTTCACGGCGGGCATCTTCTCGGTCATGTAGTCATCCGATCGGCCGAGGTCTTTGGCACCGAGCAGACGGAAGACGGGCTGCGACGCGATGGCAGCCATGAAGCTACCCTGATGATCGAGCCACTTCGCGTCGCCCTTCTCGGGGACGCCGTAGCTCACGAAGGTCAGGCGCGGTGCGCAGAGAGCCAGAAGCTCGTGCGCATCGACCGGGAGGTCGCTGGCGTTCTTGCTCCCGAACGTCGCCTCCGATGCGCCGTACTTGAGGAAGTTGCCCGCCATCCAGTGATACTCGCCGGAGCCCGTCAGACTCTCGACCGCTTCGCCCCAATTACGGCGATGCAGCTTCGCGCCGCCTTCGCCGGATGAGCCGATCAATACGGCAGCGAATCGCTGGTCGAACGCCATTGTGACCAGCGCCGCCTTTCCGTAACGAGACACGCCCTCGATGCCGACCTGCCTGGCGTTCACGGATTTCTCAGACTCCAGATAATCCAGGGCGCGGCTCGCGCCCCATCCCCAGGCGCGCAACGCACCCCAATCATCCGGCTTCCGTGGCTGCCCTTTGTTGACGAGACCGATGATGCCCTTCGTCAGACCCGCGCCGTTGTCGGCTTGAATGCTGGAAGGGTTCACAAACGCGAAGCCCCAACCGTCGACGATGAGCTGTTCTGTATTCGGGGCATCGCTGCCCGGCGGCGGCGGTGGAAATGAAAACATGCCACCACCCGGTGGCGGCGGAGGCGCGGGGCGCCCGACAGCCTGCGCGAGTGGACGGGCACCGAACAAGATCATCACCGGAGCAGACGTCGCACCCTCGGGGAGGACGAGCGTCATCGAGATATCGACGTTGATCGCGGGATACGCCGAGTTGTCGACGTGGCCGACGAGCTGTTTGCCCACCACCCGCCGGCCGGCCACCGTCCCGGTGTCGGTCGCGGCAATCGCCCACGTGACTGCCGGGACATTCTTTGGAACGCGACCCAGCACTTCGCGCTCGAAATCCTCGACGATCTCCGCGCGGCGCCGCGGCCAGAGTGCGGGGGTCGTGACTCTCCTGCCGTTCTTCAGCGTGAGAACATCAGGAAGTTTGGGGAACGGATTGGCCTTCGCCTCGTCGTAGTTCGCGTGATTGGGATCGGCCTCATTGCCGCTCGGACCGGGGCGCAGTGCCCTGATGCCGAGTTGCTCCATCATGTTCTTGTGGTCGTCCTGCGACGTCCAGGGCTTGGCATCCGCCTGAGCCGGCAGTTGCCCACCGGCGGTTGAACTCCAGAGAACGATCGCGAAGCCGGCGATTCTCGCCATCCGAAAGTCGGAGAGCTGTCGAGCGCGGTTCATCATTTCCTGTCTCGGAGGACCGTTCGACGTGGATGGCGCGTGCGAACCTGGAGGTGCTTCCGGTTGTGCCAACGTGTCATACGGTATCGGCGTCCCGCTGATGAGGCGAGCTTGCGGTCGTCAGGATTTCTCCACGTGCACGAGGTAGGCTTCGACCATCAGCAGGTTTTTCTCTCCTGATTCCCGTATGATCGTGAGGAGCCTGTCCATCTTCACGACTTCCTCGAGCTGCTCGTCGATGAACCACTGGAGAAAGCTCTGCGCGATGTAATCGTTCTGCCCGACGGCGAGGTCCATCAGACTGCTGATCTGCTGCGTCACCTTTTCTTCCCACTTGAGCGCCGCTTCTACCGCGTCAGCAGCTGAGGCGAACACAGCGGTGGGGGCCGGTATCGGTGGAATCTCGAGTCCGCCTTTCGTTTCCATCAGATACTTGACGAACTTCATCGCATGCTCCCTTTCCTCCTCAGCCTGCTTGATGAAGAGCTTCGAGAGGAGCGTCAGCTGCCGCTTCTGAAAATGCGCTGCGATGCTTAGATACTGCATGCTCGCGCCGAACTCATGTCCGATCTGAGCGTTGATCGCCGAAGCGAGCTCCGGGCTGATTAGCACGTCGTTCTCCATGGATGTACAGACGTGATTATACGCCGATGCGGAGGGCCCCGGCAATCAGGAAGGATCTCGGGGCCCGACTTTATGACGAGCCACGAGCGGAGCAATAGACGTTGGCTAGAGCGCGGCGGCACTAAGTCGGGATTTGACCATAAGTCGCGAGCCGAAGGCAAGCGACGTTGGCTAAAGCCCGGCGGAACGAAAAGCCGAAGCCCAATCCCGCGACCTTGTTGAGCGGCGACCCTTCGCCCGCCCAGGCCACGACACCGCCGGCGAGCGTGGTAGCGAAGCAGCGCCCGCCGGGATCGCGACGCCCGGCCGCCAGCGCACTTTCGGTGATGAGCGATCGTTCCGCGCGCTCGATGCGCGCCGCGAGCTCGGTGCCGGCAAAGATCCGCCTGTGCCCGTTCGTCATGCGGCGCAGTCTATCTGCGCCCGCAGGCGGCGGATCAGAAGGCGTCGTCGGGGAAGTTTATCAGCGAACTACCGCCGGACATCAGGGTCGCGAAGTGGGTGCCGCTGCGCGGCAGCATTCGCTGCATGTAGAAGCGGGCGGTGGCGAGCTTCGCCTCGTAGAACGCAGCGTCTTCCTTCTTCCCGCCGCGCTTGGCGAGGGCGATCTTGGCCATCCGCGCCCACAGGTAGCCGAGCGCCACGTAGCCGAAGAGGTGCAGGTAGTCGGCCGCGGCCGCGCCCGCTTCGTCGGGGTTCTTCAGGCTCTCCTGCGCCATCCAGGCCGTTGCACGCTGCAGGCGTTCGAACGCCTTCGCCACCGGCGCAATGAACTCCTGAAGCTCTGGCGATCCGCCGGGGGCCGCCTCGGCGGTGAGGAACTCCTGCACCGGATGGAAGAAGCGCCGCAGGTAGCGACCCAGGTGCGCGGGGAGCTTGCGCCCGACGAGATCGAGCGCCTGGATGCCGTTCGTGCCCTCGTAGATCTGGGTGATCCGGCAGTCGCGCACCAGTTGCTCGACGCCGTAGTCGACGGTGTAGCCGTAGCCGCCGCAGACCTGCACCGCATGGTTGGTCATCTCGAAACCGAGGTCGGTCTGGAAGGCCTTGATGACCGGCGTCAGGAGCGATGCGAGGTCGTCCCCCGCCAGCGCGCGCTCCTTGTCCGGATTGGTCTCGGCGTGGTCGATCTCGATCGCCGCCCAGGCGGTGAGCGCCCGCGCGCCTTCGGTGAAGGCGCGCATGGTCAGCAGCATCCGCCGCACGTCGGGGTGCACGAGAATCGGATCGGCCTCCTGCTCCGGAAACTTGGCGCCGGTGAGCGCCCGTCCCTGCAGCCGCTCGCGGGCGAACTTCACCGCCGCCTGCGACGCCGCTTCGGCGAGTGCCAGCCCCTGCACGCCGACATGCAACCGCGCCGCATTCATGAAGGTGAACATTCCCTTCATGCCCTTGTTCGCCTCCCCCACCAGATATCCCAGGGAGCCGTCGAAATTGATGACGCAGGTCGGCGAAGCCTTGATCCCCAGCTTGTGCTCGATGGCGCCGCAGGTCACGCCGTTTGGGACGAGCTTGCCGCCCTCTTCGAGCAGCTTCGGAATGATGAAGAGGCTGATGCCCTTGATGCCGGGCGGCGCGTCGGGAAGGCGCGCCAGCACCAGGTGCAGGATGTTCTCGGTGAGGTCGTGGTCGCCGCCGGAGATGAAGATCTTGCTGCCGGTGAGGCGGTAGGCGCCGGAGATCCCGCCGGCGGTTCCGGCGTTCGGATCGACCGGCACCGCCTTCATCCGCACCAGGCCGAGGTCGGTGCCGGCCTGCGGCTCGGTGAGGCACATCGTGGCCGTCCAGGTGCCGTCGACGAGCTTCGGAATGAAGCGCGCCTTGAGCTCGGGGGTGGCGTGGTGATCGAGCGCCGAGTAGCCGCCGCTGGTGAGCGCGGTGACCATGGCGAAGGAGAGATTCGAGGCACAGATTACCTCGGAGATGAGCATGCTCACGGCGTGCGGCAACCCCTGCCCGCCGTATTCGGGGCGCGCCACCACGCCGGTCCAGCCGCCCTCGCGATACATCTTGTAAGCCTGGGGGAAGCCCTGCGGCGTAAACACCTTGCCGCCTTCGAACCGGCAGCCCTCCTGGTCGCCCGTCGCGTTGAGCGGCTGCAGGACGCCGTCGCAGAAGCGCGCCATCTCGGCGACGACATCCATCACCAGTTCCTCGTTCGCCTCTTCGAAGCCGGGGAGACGGGTGAGACTCTCGCCGTCGAAGAGCTCGTAATAGACGAAGCGCAGGTCGCGCAGAGGAGCTTTGTAGTTGAGCATGGCTAGTTCCTCAACGGCTTTCCGGTTTCAAGCATCTGTTCAATTCGCGCCAGCGTCCCAGGAGTCTGGATGAGGGCGAGAAACGCTTCGCGTTCGAGCTTCAGGAGGTCCTCCTCGGAGAGCGTCTCCGTGACGTCGGTGTCGCCGCCGGTGAGCACGGTCGCGAGCCGCCCGGAGACCACGACGTCGTGCGGCGTCGCCGCCCCACTGGCGCGGAAGCCGGCGACCGCCATGTCGAGCGCCGCTTTACCCCCCGGTCCGGGAAGCGAGATCGCGACCTCTTCCGGGGGCTTGTAGCCGGCGGCAAGGAGCGCGAGCGCCTTCGCCTTGGCGTCGGCGAGCAGGCGATCCCGATTCATCGTGATGACGTCCCCGGGGCGCAGGAAGAGCGCCTCGCGCGCCTCCTCGGCCGAGGTCGAAACCTGCGCCATGCTGATCGTCTCGAAGACCTTGGCCACTCCCGGCATCGGGCCGCCCGGGCGCTTCGGATTCGTCGCCCAGCGCGTCGACATCTCCTTGCAGCCGCCCCACCCGGGAATCACGCCGACGCCGACCTCCACGAGACCCATGTAGGTCTCGGCGTGCGCCTGCACGGCGTCGCAGTGCAGCAGAATCTCGCAGCCCCCGCCGAGCGCCATGCCGGAGGGCGCCCCGACCACCGGGAACGGCGCGTACTTCATCGCCTTGAAGGTCTGCTGCCCCTCGTAGATCTGGGCTTCGATGGCCGGCCAGAGCGCGATGTTGGCGGCGAAGAGCGCGATCCCGATGTTGGCGCCGACCGAGAAGTTCTCACCCTCGTTCGAGATCACCAGCGCTTTCCATGCCTTGCCGTCGACGAGCCCGATGGCCTTGCGCAGCAGGCGCAGAATCCCTTCGTCGAGCGCGTTCATCTTGCTGGTGAACTCGAGGCAGAGGACGCCGTCGCCCAGATCCCAGAGCGCCGCCGAGCTGTTCTTCGCCACCGGCTTGCCGGCGCGCTTGACGTCGGCAAGGAGCAGAACGCCCTCGCCACGTACGACATCGCGGTAGGTGGCATCGGAAGCATCGAGGGCGAGCTGCTGGAGCTTGCCGCCTTCGACGCGGTAGAAGTTGCCGCCGCCGACCCGCGCGAGAAGCTTCGGCACCGCCTGCCCTTCCGCCGCGAGCCGGCCAGCGAACCAGGCCGGCCCGATCTTGTCGAGGAGCTCAAACGGCCCCCACTTCCAGCTAAAGCCGGTGCGCATCGCTTCGTCGATGGAGGAAAGTTCGTCCGCGATCTGCGGCGCCACTTCGAGGGCATAACCCAGCGTCTGCGAGAGCATCTTCCAGGTGTACTGCCCACCGCGGTCCGGATGCTCGAGAATCGCCCGCGGCCCACTCCCTTTACCAGCGCTTTTCGCGACCCCGATGCTCGCCAGGCGCGCCTCGACGACATCGCGATACTCGCCGGTCTTGAGATCGATCGCCTGCTTGGTCTTGCGTCCGCCCGTCGTATCGATCCGGTAGAAGCCGCCCTTGCCCTTCCGCCCAATGAGACCTTCGGCGATCATGCGGTCGATGAACGGGCTCTCGATGTGCGCCTTGCAGTAGAGGTCGTCCGGCGGCAACGTCGCGAGCAGCGACTTCGCGACGTGCGGACCGAGGTCGATGCCGACCAGATCGAGCAGGCCGAAGACTCCTGTCTTCGGGAAGCCGAACGCCTTGCCGGCGAGGGCGTCGGTCTCCTCGACCGTCAAACCCCCGGCGAACGCCTCCCGGATGGCCGCCTCGATCCAGAAGGTGCCGATGCGGTTGGCGATGAAGGCCGGCGTATCCCGGCAATCGACGACGCTCTTGCCGAGCCGGGCGTCGCAGAAGGCGCGCACGACGGCCACCGCCTCCGGGCGGGTGCGCGGACCGGCGACCAGCTCGAGCAGACGCATGTAGCGCGGCGGATTGAAAAAGTGGGTGATCAGGAAGTCGCGCGCGAACTCCTCGGGAACCCCGGAAACGAGCTTCGCGAACGGAATCGTCGAGGTGTTGCTCGAGACGATCGAGCCCGCCTTGCGCACTGCGTCGACCGCGCGGTAGACATTCTGCTTGATGTCGACGCGCTCGATGACTGCCTCGATGATCCAGTCGCAGTCGGCGAGGAGCGCGAGATCGTCGTCGAAGTTGCCGGGGGTGATGAGCTTGGCGCGCGCGGCCGCCATGAGCGGCGCGGGCTTGGTCTTCAGCAGGCGCGCGAGAGCTTCTATGGCAAGCGCACTGCGCTCGGGGGCGCCTTCCTTCACGATGTCGAGCAGCACGACCGGAATGCCGGCGTTCGCCACATGCGCGGCGATTCCGGCGCCCATCACGCCCGAACCGAGGACTCCCACCTTCTGGATTGGGGTCGTCATGACTTCACCTCAGATCGCCTCGAGGATGGTGGCGATGCCCTGCCCGCCGCCGATGCACTGGGTGGCGAGCGCGTAGCGCTTGCCTTCGCGCACCAGCAGCGCCGCCGCCTTGCCGGTGATGCGCGCGCCGGTGGCACCCAGCGGGTGCCCGAGAGCGAGGGCACCGCCGTCGAGATTCACCTTGGCGAGATCCAGCCCGAGCTCGTCCACGCAGGCGAGCGTCTGGGCGGCGAACGCCTCGTTGAGCTCGATGATGTCGATGTCGGCGAGCTTGAGGCCGGCGCGTTGGAGCGCCTTGCGCGTCGAGAGCACCGGGCCGATCCCCATGAGCTCGGGCTCGCAGCCCGAGATCGCGATGCTCTTGATGCGCGCCAGCGGCTTCCAACCCTTGCGCTTGGCATACTCCTCGGAGCAGACCAGCGTCGCCGAAGCGCCGTCGGTCACCGGCGACGAGGTCCCCGCGGTGACCGTGCCTTTCTCGTCGAAGGCGAGCTTCAGCTTGGCCAGGCCCTCGAGGGTCGTATCCGGTCGCGGCGTGCCGTCGCGGGAGACCACCCCGCCGGCAGCTCCCTTGCTCACGGGCAAAGTGATCGGCACGAGCTCGGCGTCGAACTTTCCAGCGGTTTGCGCCGCCGCGGTCTTCTGCTGCGAGACGAGCGCCAGCTCCTCCTGGCGCTGGCGTGAGATCTTGTACTTCCGCGCCAGGTTCTCCGCCGTCTCGCCCATGCCGGCGAAGGCCTGGGGGTAGCGCTTGAAGAGCGCCGGATTGAGCAGCGGATTGAAGCCGCCCATCGGCACCCGGGTCATCGACTCGACGCCGGCGCAGAGGAAGACCTCGCCGGCGTTCATCTGGATCGCTCCGGCGGCCATGTGGATCGCCTGCATCGAAGAGCCGCAGAAGCGGTTCACCGTCGCGCCGCCCACCGAGAGCGGCAGGTCGGCGAGAAAGCCGATCATGCGCGCCACGTTGAAACCCTGCTCGCCCTCCGGGAAAGCGCAGCCGAGAAGGAGATCCTCGATGTCGATCGGGTCCACGCCGGAACGCTCGATGAGAGCGCGAATTGTCTGCGCGGCGAGATCGTCCGGCCGCATCTTGGCGAGCTCGCCCTTCTTCGCGAGCGTGAACGGAGATCGGGCGTAGCCCGCGATAACGACGCTCTTCATGGCTTTTTTCCCTTCTTGGATGACTTGGATGGTGAATTCTTGCGGCCGGGAGACTGGAGTGCGTCGAGGGTCAGCTCCTCGATCTCGCGCAGCTCCTCGATCGTCAGCTCGAGGTCCTGGCGCTGCGCCTCGAGCTCGGCGATGCGCTGCCGCGCGCCGGCGAGGAGGTGCTGGAGCTGGACTTTGTGGGTCGGGTCGGCGTCGTAGAGATCGAGGTACTTCTGGACCAGGGCGAGCGAGAAGCCGAGTCGCTTGCCGCGCAGGATGATCTGCAGCCGACCGCGGTCGCGGTGGGAGTAAACCCGCGTCGCCCCGGCGCGCTGCGGCTCGAGCAGGCCCTTCGCTTCGTAGAAGCGGATCGCCCGCGGCGTGACCCCGAGCTCGTCCGCGAGCTCGGTGATCGAAAACAGACCTTCCACCACGTCGCCTCTACCCAAGGTCGCGCCCATGAGCGGGAACGTTAGCGTCAGTTTACGTATACGTCAACTAACTGCCCCAAAGGGCAGCCATTGCCCCTTACCGCCTAGCCCCGAAGGGTATTGGCACGCCGCCCTGGCAAGGCGCATCTTGGCGAAGAAGGGAGCCCTGGCTTCGTGGGTGCCCGGTGGGTTCCTAGCCAAGCGCCCACGATCGACAGCCGATCGTGGGCGTAGTAATACATTGGTGCTACGAGACTTACAAATCGGGACGGCGGGATTTGAACCCGCGGCCCCCTGAACCCCATTCGGCTCAGGGGGACAATCAATCACGACAATTTGTCGGACTTCAGAGGGAAACCGAGCGTCGGCGCCGGACTTTCTGTGTGTTCATATCGCACTCTGCCGGGAGAAACGGCACCCCAAACGGCACCCCGGCAGTATGAGTGCCGTGTTCTAACTTGTTGCTGCCATTGTGAGGACGAGACGATAACCTCGTATCGCGGCGACGAAGGCGACGCCGACCCCGTATTTCCTCCTGTAGCCTCGATGAGAGTCATACCGGCCGGCAGTCTTCCCTGCCGTTCTC
>DATBZR010000097.1:0-2142 GCA_036513095.1 Candidatus Dormiibacterota bacterium
AGGATCACGGCCTTCCCCTTCTTGCCCCACTCGACCGCGGTGTCGGCATCGAAGACGGCTGCGCCGGATGCGGCGCCCGGTGACGCGGGGACACCCTTCGCGATCGGGGTCACCTTGGCGCTGGGGTCGACGCGCGGGAACAGCAGCTGCTCGAGCTGGCGAGGTTCGATGCGGGCGACGGCCTCCTTCTTAGTGATCAGCCGCGCCGCGACCATGTCGACGGCGATGTTCACCGCGGCCTCGCCGGTGCGCTTGGCCGAGCGCGTCTGCAGCATCCACAGCTTGCCGCGCTCGACGGTGAACTCGAGGTCCTGCACGTCCTTGTAGTGCTTTTCGAGCTTGCTCGCGTAGCCATTGAACTCCGCGTAGACCTTGGGCAGGCGGCGCTTCAGCGCTTTGATCGGCTCGGTGTCGCGCACGCCCGCGACCACGTCCTCGCCCTGAGCGTTGGCAAGGTAGTCGCCGTACAGCTCCTTGGCGCCCGTGATCGGGTTGCGCGTGAAGGCGACGCCCGTGCCGGACGTCCTGCCCATGTTGCCGAACACCATCATCTGCACGTTGACCGCGGTGCCCAGGTCTTCCGAGATGCGCTCCACGCGCCGGTAGGTTTTCGCGCGGTCGGTGTTCCACGACTGGAACACGGCCTCGATTGCCTCACGCAGCTGGACCACTGGATCGTCGGGGAAGTTGTGCTTGGTCGCGTCCTTATATATGTCGAGGTAGCGCGCGACGAGCTTGCGCAGGTAAGGCGCCGTGAGCTCGGGGTCGGTCTTGACCCTGGCTTCTTTCTTGACCTGCTGCAGAGCGTGCTCGAATTTGTCGCCGTCGATCCCCTTCACCGTCTTGCCGAACATCTGGATGAATCGGCGGCGGGCGTCGAGTGCGAACCGCTCGTTTTTGGTGAGCGCGGCAAGTCCCTTCGCCGTTTCCTCGTTGAGGCCGAGGTTCAGGACCGTATCCATCATTCCCGGCATCGAGAACTTGGCGCCGGAGCGGACGCTCACGAGGAGCGGGTCCTTGGGGTCGCCGAATCGTTTTCCGGCCTTCCGCTCGAGGGTCTTGAGGTTGGTCAGGACCTGTTCCCACAAGCCAGCGGGGAGCTTGCGGCCGTGGGCGTAGTACTCGCGACAGGCCTCGGTGGTGATGGTGAAGCCGGGCGGGACGGGCATGCCAGCGCGGGTCATCTCGGCGGCGCCGGCGCCCTTGCCACCGAGCAGGTCGCGCATCTTGGCCGACCCCTCGCTGAACTGGTAGACCCATTTGTGAGCAGCCATCAGTGGGACATAGTTTGATGGATTCGGTCGCCCCTCTCCCCTGAAGGGGGGAGGGAGATACTCTTTTTGCGCGATGGACGACCTTGGTACCGCCACGGAAAACCAGGTCATCCTCGCTTGGCTGCAGGCCGAGATCGAGTCGGTTTCGTTTCAGCAATACCTCGCCGGAGAGCCGCCGAACCCGGTCTACCTCGCCTCGGCTTTGCGGGCAGCTCGCTCGCCGAACCTGCGCGACGCTGACCAGAACGAGCTGCGGCGCAAGATCGTCATGAAGACGCACGGGTTCGGCCTCGGCATCAAGAGCTTCGAGGGCCTGGCCAACGACGTGCAGTGGCGGCGGGCGCGGGTGACGAGCCATGAGGTCGGCGAGATGATCTACGCGAGCGGCCATCCCGCGTGGGCGGCGCTGGCTCCGGTGACGCGCAAAGTTGCGGAGGGCGCGGCCAACGTCGGGCACGTCTTCACCGGCGAACAGACGAACATGCTGGTTCTGGCGCTCGCGCTGCGGATCGCCGACTCGCATCAGATTCCTGCGCTGCCGGAGATCATCTGCCTGCGGCAACCGGATGGCCGCCTCGTGATCATGGAGGGCCACACGCGCGCCACCGCGATCATGCTCGAGGCGCACCGCATCCCGCAGGTCGTGATCTACGTCGGCTCATCGCCGAGCGTCGCGAGCTGGGCGTATCTCTAGCTAGTTGTGGCGTCAAAACCGGCATCGGGAGGAAGTTGAGATATGACCAGGCCACGCAAGATCGCCCGCTACGGATGGATTCCCGACCAGCCCGACCAGCGAGACCACCTGTATTCCGCGCCGGCGCAGTTCCTGATGGCGCTCCCGTCCAAGGCCGACCTTCGCCGCCGGTGC
>DATBZR010000098.1:0-7070 GCA_036513095.1 Candidatus Dormiibacterota bacterium
CCATGAACCGATTGGAATTGGCATTCCGGTTGACACTGATCAGCGGCGGGATCGTTGTCGTCACCCTTCTCGCTGCCGGCGTATCACTCTAGAGGTGCCGCCGCTATGCGTCCCGAAATGGTACCTCGCTGTCATCGGTGCGGTCGCAGTTCAGAGGCTGGGTGAGCTATACGTAGACGGCCGTCGACACGACGCCGAGCCTCAACCGCTACCAGCGGACAAAGATCGGCTACTCGTGACCGTTGTAGGGCGGCAAAAGTCGATCAGGATCACGGACCCCAGATCGAGCTCGCCCTGTTTGCGTCCAACTTCTGACGGCTGAGGAAGCCGGCTGATATTCTGCCGCGGCGGTGCTGGGCCTCCTCAATCTGCTCTTTCGCGTCCTTATTAATGCCTGTCGCTCCCGCCACGACCTGGTCCTCGAGAATCTGGTTGTGGGGTGCATCTATTCGTTCGTGTTCAGAAACGGCGAATTGGCTACTCGCATAGGCAGGGTGGCTAGTCTAGTAGACTGTTGCCCGGGTGAAGCAGAGTGAGCTCAAGAAGCGTATCCAGCGCGCCGCCACGGCTCAGGGCCAGGCTTGGCGCCTGGTCAGGCAAGGTAGGCGCCACGAGGTGTGGCAGTGCGGAGTCACCAAAGTGACGATTCCCCGACATCGGGAGATCAATGAGCTCACCGCGGGAGCCATCTTCAGGGCATTGGAGGACGAATTGGGGCAAGGATGGTGGAGAAGGTGAAGACATATACGGCTCGCTGTCAGCACTCAGGAGACTGGTGGGCGATCAGCGTGCCCGAACTCAAGGGCGTCAACACGCAGGCGCGCCGGCTCGAAAAGGCCGAGGCCATGGCCCGCGACGCGATCGCCCTGTTTCTGGACGTTCCGACCGATTCCTTTGAAGTCAGGGTCGAACCCATCCTGCCCCGTGAGCTACAGAAGAAGGTAGGGCGGGCGAAAAAGGTGCGGGGCGAGGCAGAGGAACTGCAAGCTGAGGCTGCGACTGTGACCGCCGCCGTAGCCGCAGACCTAGTCCAGGGAGCTCACCTGACGGTGCGCGACGCCGGTCGCGTTTTGGGACTCTCCCACCAGAGAATTGCTCAGTTGCTTAAAGCTCGTCCCAGTGACAAACGGCGTGCGGTAGCTCGTCCCGCGAGGGCTTCCCGACACTAAAGCGAGGGCCAGCCACAGGCGATCTCGTACAGCAACGCGGGTGCGAAGCCGTACTAATTGGTGGTACTCGGCGCTACTCAGTGAACTCAGGGCGCCATTTCTGAACGGGGCGCAGCGACCTGTTAACCGCAAGGTTCAGGGTTCGAATCCCTGTCCCGGAGCCAAAACCGAACTCGGATCGGTACGCTTGGAACCCTACTAGGGACAGTAACCCGGTTCCCACGGCAGTGAGGGTCTCAACTGCCGGCTCTGCGCCTTACGGAATTCATGCAGCGAGACACAGCCATCGTTGATTCGACCCTATGATCGAGGCGTGGCCTTCATCACCCGCCCGGAGCTGAAAGGCACCTTCGGGATGGTGAGCTCAACGCACTGGCTCGCCACTCAATGCGGGATGGCGGTGCTCGAGCAGGGCGGTAATGCGTTCGACGCCGCCGTCGCCGCCGGCTTCGTCCTGCAGGTGGTCGAGCCGCACTTGAACGGACTCGGCGGGGAGGTCCCAATCCTGCTCTGGGATGTATCTCGAGGCCGCGTTGAGGTCATCTGCGGTCAGGGCCCTGCGCCAAAGGCGGCCACCATCGAGTTGATCCGCTCTCTCGGCCTGGACGACATCCCCGGTACCGGCCTGCTCGCTGCATGCGTGCCCGGCGCCTTCGGCGGATGGATGACGCTCTTGCGGGATCACGGAACGTGGCGGCTGGCTGACGTTATGCGTTTCGCCATCGATTACGCCGAGGCAGGTTACCCCGTGGTGACGCGCATCGCTGACGTTGTCGCCATGGTGGAGGGACTCTTCCGCGACCATTGGCCGACCTCAGCGGCCGTCTACCTGGGCGATGGCCGGCCCACTACCGGTTCGCTGTTTCGCAATCCGGACCTCGCCGCGACGTACCGGCGCCTGGTGCGGGAGGGGGAATCGGCGAATGGCGGGCGGGAGAGTCAGATCGATGCTGCCCTGAGCGCGTTCTATTCAGGTTTTATCGCTGAGGCCGTCGAACGTCACTGCCGCGCCGAGTTGATGGACAGCTCCGGGACTGTCCATCGCGGCCTGCTTACGGGCGTCGACCTTGCTGAGTTCAAGGCAGCGCACGAGGAGCCGGTGGCTGCTGATTTCGAGGGCTGGACCGTGGCCAAATGCGGGCCATGGAGCCAGGGACCTGTCTTCCTCCAGCAGTTGCGTCTCCTCGAAGGACTCGGGCTGCGCGCCGTCGGCTTTCTCTCGGCGGATCACATCCATCTTGTGGCCGAATGCGCGAAGCTCGCCTTTGCCGACAGGGATGCGTGGTACGCCGATCCCAACTTTGCGGCGGTGCCTCTGGATGACCTCCTCGCGCGGGACTACGCGGCGGCGCGACGCGGTCTCGTGGGCGCCCGCGCGTCGCTTGAGCTCCGACCAGGCGCGCCTGCCGGCCGCGATCCTCGGCTGCCTCGGTCCTCCGGCCAGGCGGTCGTCGAAGGCCACTGGACGGGCACCGGCGCGCAGTCGGTCGGCGAGGTGCGCGGGGACACGGTGCACGTCGCGGCTGCCGACCGCCACGGCAACATGGTCGCCTGCACCCCCAGCGGTGGCTGGCTGCAGAGCTCGCCCGTCATCGCCGGTTTGGGCTTCTGCCTGGGCACCCGCGCGCAGATGCTCAACCTGGATCCGGATCATCCGAACCGGCTCGAGGGAGGCAAGCGACCGCGCACGACGCTCAGCCCCTCCCTTGCATTGCGCGACGGCGAACCCAGGCTCGCCTTCGGAACGCCCGGCGGCGACCAGCAGGACCAATGGTCGCTCGAGTTCTTCCTCGCGCACGCCGTCTACGGCCATGACCTGCAGGCGTCCATCGACGCCCCGATGTTTCACACGGCGCATCTCCCCAGCTCTTTCGCGCCGCATGCCGCGGAGACCGGAAACCTCTACGTCGAGTCGCGCGTCGAAGGTGCGGTTTTCAGCGAGCTGCGAAGGAGAGGACACGAGGTCGTGGAAGTGGGCCCGTGGTCCCTGGGTCGTCTGTGCGCGGTCGGGCGCGATCACAAGACGGGCATGTTGTCCGCCGCCGCCAACCCGCGTGGCGCGCAGGGCTACGCGGCCGGTCGCTAGCCAAGAGGGAAGTAGCAAGCCGCCAGGTGGTCGCCGAGCCGGACCGTATCGAGCGGCGGCTCCAACTCCGCGCACCGCGGCTGGGCCTTGAAGCAGCGTGTTCGGAAACGGCAGCCGCTCGGCGGGTTGACCGGAGATGCGACGTCGCCCTTGAGGATGATCCTTTCGCGGCCCCGCTCGACCGTCGGGTCGGGAATCGGGATCGCCGACAGCAGCGACCCAGTGTAAGGGTGCTGTGGGCTCTGGTAGAGCTCCCTTGCACTCGACACCTCAACGACCTTGCCGACGTACATCACAGCGATGCGGTCGGAGATGTGCTTCACGACTGACAGGTCGTGCGCGATGAAGAGGTAGGTGAGATTGAATTTCTCCTGCAGTCGCTCGAGGAGGTTGATGATCTGTGCCTGGATCGAGACATCGAGCGCCGAGACGGGCTCGTCGCAGACGATAAATGTCGGATCGACCGCTAAGGCGCGAGCGATGCCGACTCGCTGTCGCTGGCCGCCTGAGAACTCGTGCGGGTAGCGGTCGACAAAGCTCGGGGCCAGCCCGACGAGGTCGAGCAGCTCGCGAACTCTCTCTTGCCGCTGTCGCCGCGTCCGGGCCAGATGATGGATCTCGAGCGGCTCGCCCACGATGTCTCCAACGGTCTGCCGAGGGTCCAGGGATCCAAACGGGTCCTGGAAGATCATCGCCATGTCGCGCCGCATCCGGCGCATCGCCGCCGGCCCCATGCGGAGCATGTCTTGCCCTTTGAACCGCACCTCGCCCGAGGTCGGCTCGATCAGCCGCAGGATTGAGCGGCCCAGTGTCGACTTTCCGCATCCTGACTCTCCTACCAGGCCGAGAGTCTCGCCCTGCCGGATCGTGAGGTCGACTCCGTCGACCGCCCGCACCTGGCCGACCGTGCGCGTGAGCACGCCGGAGCGAACCGGGAACCAGGTGCTCAGGCGCCGAACCTCCACCAGTGGGTCGGCCGCGCTCCAGGTCGAGGCGGAGAGCCCGCTCGCGACCGCCTCAGCCGGCATCGACCGAGCCATTGAGAGAGGTGCCCGCCTGCGTCACCCAGCAGCGCGCAAGGTGGCCGCGCACGTCGCGGAGCTCAGGTTCATCCTTGGCGCATTGCTCGACCGCGAATGGACACCGGGGTTGGAATTTGCAGCCGGAGGGCAGCCGCATCATGTCCGGTGGCGACCCCTCGATAACCTTCAACGGTTCACGATCGTCGGCGTCGAGCCTCGGGATGGAGTGCAGCAGCGACCACGTGTAGGGGTGCTCCGGATGCGCGAAGACATCTTCTGTCCGTCCCTGCTCGACCACTCGACCGGCGTACATGACGATGACCCGGTCGCAGATGCCCGCGACGACACCGAGATTATGGGTGATCAGGATGGTCGCCATACCCGAGTCGCGGTTCAGGTTTCGCAGGAGATCGAGGATCTGGGCCTGGATGGTGACGTCAAGTGCCGTGGTCGGTTCGTCGGCGATGAGAAGGCTTGGGCTGGTGGTCAGCCCCATCGCGATCATGGCCCGCTGGCTCATGCCGCCGGAGAAAACGTGCGGATACTGGGCTACGCGCTTTTCCGCTTCCGGGATTCCGACCTTCTTGAACATCGCGATCGCCGCGGCGATCGACGCTCGCACATCAATGCCGCGATGGATCTGAAGCGGTTCTCCCACCTGCCAGCCCGTGCGGTAGACGGGGTTGAGGGAGGTCATGGGGTCCTGGAAGATCATCGCCATCTCGGTGCCCCGGATTTCTTCCATCTCATCCTCGGAAAGTCCGGTCAGGTCGCGGCCCTTGAACCGGATCGCTCCACTGTCGATCCGGCCCGAGCGGGGCAGGAGTCGCATGATCGAGAGCGCTGTCATCGACTTCCCGGAGCCGGACTCTCCGACGATGCCGAGCGTCTCGCCCGCGTCGACGTGGAACGAGACTCCGTCGACCGCCCTCACGACGCCCGCTTTGAGGGTCAGGTTGGTGTGCACGTCCTCGAGCTCCAGCAGGTGGAGGGACATCAGGAGCGAAGCCTCGGGTCCAGGGCGTCACGGAGCGAATCGCCCAGGAGGTTGAAGCTGAAGACCGTCACCGAGATGGCGGCCCCGGGCACGATCGCCAGCCACGGGTCGTTCGCGAGGAAGGTTGCCCCCGTGTTGATCATCTGCCCCCAGTCCGGGGTCGGCACCTGTGCTCCCAGCCCGAGAAACGACAAAGTCGCTTCGGCCAGGATGGCAAAGCCGGCGGATAAAGAGACCTGGACGATGACCGGGTTGAGCAGGTTCGGGATCAGGTGTCGAAGGATGATGCGCATCGGCGTCGCCCCCAGCGAGCGGGTGGCCGCAATGAACTCCATATGCTTGAGCTGGAGGACAAGCGCACGGACGAGGCGGGCGTAAACCGGGATGGCTACGATGCCGATCGCGATCATCGCGTTGCGAAGGTCCGGGCCCAGGGCGGCCACGATGGCGATCGCGAGGATCAGCGCGGGAAACGCGAGCAGCGCATCGATAAACCGCATCAACAACAGATCGAAGATCCCGCCGAAGTAGCCACTGATCAGGCCGATCACCCCGCCGGCGACCAATCCCACCGCCACCGCTACAAAAGCTACCGGCAAGGAAACACGGGCGCCCCAGAGCACGCGGCTGAATAGGTCGCGCCCCAGCTCGTCCGTTCCCAGCAGGTGGCTGGGGCTGAGGGGCGGCAGGTATGCGTTATCCGCATTGACGGCGATTGGGTCGTGGGGCGAGATGAATGGGGCGAGCAGCGCAATCAGGAACAGGAGCAATACGAGAGAGCCGGCGAGGATGACGCGGGGGTGCCCGCGAGCTAGCTCGAGCAGGTGGATCCGGGTCTGGCGGATGGATGCCTGGGTCGCGACCAGCGCCGGTGCGGTGCTCATGCGTAAGAGATCCGGGGATCAAGCCAGCCGTACACAAGGTCAACGAGCAGGTTGGCGATCAGGTACGAGAAGGCGGCCAGGAGCACGATCCCCTGCACGACTGTGTAATCGCGATTGAAGATCGATTCCACGGCCAAACGGCCCACCCCTGGCCAGGTGAACACGGTCTCGGTCACGACCGCGCCCTCGATGATGCCTCCGATCTGCAGTCCGACGATGGTTACAACCGGGATCAGTGCGTTCTTGAGCGCGTGGATGAAGACCACGCGCCGCCAGGGCGCTCCCTTGGCCCGTGCGGTGCGGATGTAGTCCTGGTTGAGGACCTCGATCATCGAGGACCGCGTGAAGCGCATGTTGATCGCGGCGCCGGCGGTGCCCAGCGCGATCGCCGGCAGGATCACATGCCGCAGATTCTCGAATGGGTCCTGATTGAAGGGCACGTAGCCGCCGAAGGGGAACAGCCGCAGCGTGACCGAGAGGAAGAAGATCAGCACGATCCCGATGAAGAAGTTCGGGATCGACACGCCGCCGACGGCGAGGCCGGTGGCCAGGTGGTCGGCGAGCGAGCCTCGCCGAAGGGCGGCGATGGTGCCCAGCGGTATCGCGACGAGCAATGACCAGATGAGGGCGACCGCTCCGAGCTCCAACGTGGCCGGAAGGCGCTCGCCGATGGCGGTGGTAACCGGCTGGTGGGTGGTGATAGACCGCCCGAAGTCCCCGTGCACGATGTGCCCGAGCCAGATCAGGTACTGCACATAAAGCGGCTTGTCGAGTCCGAGCTGTTGGTGAATTGCCGCGATCGCCTGTGGGCTGCGGTCCTCTCCGAGGAGGATCAGGGCCGGGTCGCCAGGCGTGAGGTGGATGAGCATGAACACGCCGATGGTCACCAGGAAGGCGACCGGCACCATCAGC
>DATBZR010000099.1:0-6403 GCA_036513095.1 Candidatus Dormiibacterota bacterium
CGCGCTCCTGCTCCTCGGGATCCAACCGTAGAAGGCCAACCTTCACCTTGCGCTGCGACTCGGAGATGCCGAGCGCCTTTTCGGTTTCGCGCCAGGTTGAGAGCGGCCCCGCAACGGGCTTGCCTTCAGTGCCCTTGACGATGTGGGTCTTGTGCTTGACCAGCAACTCGCGCAGGCCGTCGACGTGCTGCGCGAACTCTTCTCGGTGGACAATCCTTTTCTCATCAAGCGGCTCGAAGGGCACCAGCGAATCCCGCAGCAGTTGCTCTGCGACCGCGATGTCACGGATGGTCTTGTCGACCAGGATGCAGTGCGCCTCCTCGACCACATCGAGGTCGGCGCGAAGGTGGTTCTCCTCGTACTGTTTCTCGAGTCGCTCGAGATAGCCGAGGTGCGGATGGACCCGAACCAGGATCTCGAGCAAGCCGGCCGCCTTCGCCGCGCGCCAGCGCTGCTCTCCGCAGACGATCTGGTAGCGGCCGCGCTGGCCAGGGGCGGGTTCGACCTCAAGCAGCGGTTGATGGCGGCCAGACCTGATCGAGTCAGACAGCTTTGCGACCAGGTCGACTGAGACGTTGACACGTGGTTGGATCGGGCAGGGTTGGATCAGGTCGATTGGCACGATCGCGAGGCCAGGAGGCACACGATTTCCGATCACGCGGCATCGCCTCCGGTGAAGCCATGGGGCGACGGCTCTCTTTTGACGACAACCAGATCGATTGGCTTGGCGAGCTTCTGTGCATATGCCAGCTCGTGCGACGTACCGCTGCTCTTGCCGTCCCAGAAGGCGAGAACCCAGTCGGCCGACCGGATCATCTCCTCGTCGCGCGCGAAGTATGCCGCCTCGACAGTGGGGTACCGATCGGTGATTGCGGTCCACACTTCCAGCTGGAGGCCGCGCCGCATGACCGCATCTCGAATGGCCGCTGATGCGCCGCGCGTTCGGCTCGTCAGGACTATCGCGGTACGAGGCAGTTCTTTGATCTTGGAGTCGATGACCGCTCGATCAGCGATAGTGCGGCTGCCGCCAGCGAAAATCCTTGGACGCTGGGTCGGTCGCGAGTTAACGACATCGACGTGAGCGGTTTCCGAGGTGAACCAGGGTCCGCCGTGTTCGCCTTGCGTCCACTCGCGGTTCCAGACATGAAGATTTCCTAGTGCACGAGCTCCCTGCGCGATCGGAAACAGCGGCTGTTGCGGCCCCATGACGCAGGGGTCAGAGTCAGGCCCCCTCGTTCCATCGATCACGCGAAGGCGAGGCCGGCGACCGCTCATGCTCCCTCGCCTCCGCCCGGACGCCGGTCCCACCAGCGGCCTTTGGCGATGGAGTCGTTTGCCGCACGGATGCCGCGAGGGTAGCCGGGCATGTCGGCGAAGGCGTATCGGCCCGGCGGTCCTGCGATCTCCAGCCACACCGCACCCAGCCAACCAATTGCCGAAACCGTCTCGACAGCCGTGGTCCAGAAGCGGCATAGATTGGTGTGCTGGGGAAGGATCGGAGAGATCAGGTCGTGGAGCTCACCTTCGCGCACGCGCGTGGGAGCGACTAACAACACGTGGTTGAGGGCGGCGTCTCTGCGGCCGCGGAAGTAGACGACGTATCCGATCGCCTTCTGTCGGATGCGCCGCGCGTGCTCCGTGCCGCGGTCCCACTCCAGGTCGAAGGTGATCTCGCGGTCGGCGAGCAGATAGCGACCCCATCCATCAGATGTCGGGCTGCCGTCGCGTTCGTACGCGGCGCGACACGTTGCCTCACCGAGCCAGTGATAGAGACCTTGGTCGGGCAGGTCGCGCGCCCCCGCCGCCAGCTTCGTGAAGAACCGGTTGGCTTCCAGGTCGTGTCTCAGGTGATAGGTCTGTTCGCGGGCGCGGCGAGCGCGGTCGCGTATCGGCCTTGGGTCTTGCCCACGGAGCTGGGCGACTCGTCTCGCTCCAGACGAAGTCAGCCCGTACACAGAGGGCTTACTCGGTGAGCCTTGCCAGCGCACGACAGGCCAGCGGTAGATGAGCCCTCGCCAGAGCAGGTCTTTTAGGCAGAGCTCCGCACTTCTGCGACCAGGGAAGAAGAGGTCAGTGACATGATCGCGATCCAGGTAGCGGTACTGATCGATTGCCAGCAGGATGGCGAGGTCACGGTCGGAGAGCGGTCGAGGGTGCGCATGTGTTGACGGAGACAGTCCGCGCTTAAGGCCCTCGATTTGAACGGGAAATGGGTCTGCCGTCATCGTCCTCTGCGCACCCTATTGCGAACCCCTTTGCGACCACCCTCTTCGCCGACCGCGACATCGCGGCGGTCGCCGGCGGCGCTCGCATATGTCCGGAGGCGCTCTTCGATCTCGCTTTCGACTTCCGAGCGCGGCCGCCCGCAGCGCGCGAGCGCGACCTCTGTCAGCCCTCGTCCATGGTCAGCGCCCAGGCTTGGTGGCTCGGGCCGCGTGACCCCGGTGAATGGACGCTCGGTGCGGCCGGCGTGGAACTGGCGCACGGCGACCTGATAGGGACGAAGGTTCCGGAGCTGCAGGTCGCCGAGCCAAGGGTCGAATTCGCGCGCCAAGTAGCGAGCGTCGTCCTGTCCGCATTGAAAGATGACGCGCGTGCGCGCGTTGGCGGCGATCGCCTCGCGAGTCGGTCCGGAGAGCTGGCCGAGGTGCTGGTTGGCCAGCACCAGGCCGAGGTGGTATCCGCGGGCTTCGACCAGGATCTCGTCCAGGCTCTGCGGCAGATGCAGGTAGTTCTGGAACTCATCCAGGTAGAGGCAGAAGTCGGTCCGAGTCGACGCCGGCCGGCCCGCCCTCGCCATCGCCGCCTGCCAGAGGCGGGCGACCAGGAAAGCGCCGAGCAGCTTGCTCGTCTCCTCGCCGAGCAAGCCCTTGGCCAGCGAGACGAGAAGGATGCCGCCGCCGTCCATGCAGCGGGCGAAGTCGATGGTCGAGGTCGGCTGACCCATGATGTTGCGGACCGTCCGCCGCAGCAGCACCGAGCGCAGCTTGTTGAGGACGGGCCCCACCATCTGAAGGCGCTGCCCCTCCGGCAGCCGCTCATACTCGTCCCAGAACGGACCGAGACCGACCGGGTCCTCGATGCCTGCGGTGAGGACTTTCCGAGCTCCGGGTTGAAGCAGCAGCAGCGGGACCTCGCAGAGCGTGCTTCCGGGTCGGAGGAGCAGCGTCAGCACCGCCGCCCGCAGGATGTCATCGGTGCGCGGGCCCCAGAAGCGCTCATACGCCTTGCGGAAGATGGTGACCAGCTGATCGCACGCGACCTCGTGCAGATCGGGATCCTCGCAGTCGAGGATGTTGAGGCCCACCGGCCGGTCGCGCAGGGAAGGGTCGATGAGCTGAATGCGATCCCAGTGCCGCTTCGGAATCCGCTCCAGAAGCGCGGCCACCAGGTCGCCCTTGGGGTCGATGACGCCCACACCGCGCCCGGCCTCGATGTCGTCAAGTGCGAGATTGAGCAGCAGGGTGCTCTTCCCGGCGCCGGTGGGTCCGAGGATGTGGACGTGGTGGCGGGCGTCAGCAGCGTCGAGAGTTGCTGGGGTCTGGCGGCCGTCCTCGAGAAGGCAGAGGATCTTGCCCTCGTTGCCCGGACGGCGCGCGGGGGTGAGGCTCGTCGGTGCAGTGTCGAAGCCAGCCACGTCGGTTGGGAGATGGAAGAGGCCGGCCAACTCACTGGCGACCAGGACCATCCCGCCGGATGGCGCCACTCGCCCGGCGACCGTTTTATCGAAACGTCGACCGAGCCACACACGTCTTGGCCGAAAGCCGTTGGCGCCATCGAAGCCTCGAAACGATGCGAGTAGCGCGTGCATATGCGCCTGGGCGGCCGCGTCATTCGATGCGGAAACCCTGAGCCGGAGATCGGCGCAGTAACCCGGACTCCATGCCTTCTCTGCTGGCGGCGCGGGCCGCGACGGCCGCCGCGCCGGCCGCGGCGGATCGGGCTGCTCCGGCAGGACGAGGTGGAACAAGCCGTCGACCACCCAGCCGAGTAGGCTCACCACCAGGCCCCGCTCGGGCTCCAGGCCGGCGAGTTGATCGAGCTGGCGCAGGGCGCGCTTCTGCCAGCTGACGTCGGGACAGATCGCCAGCTGGACCACGGCGGCAGGCGCCTCGGCCAAGGCGAGCATCACCGACCGCAGCGACTCCGGCTTGGGATCGGCCAGAGAGTGAAGCGGGTCGCGATCCAGCCGGAGCCGCGTTCGAGTCGCTGGATCGGGCATCGATACGGCAGCTACTGACGGACGGACCTGGATGCCGGGCAGGGCGCTGCGAAGCAGGACGGAGACCATCCGCTCGAGACGGGCCGGCGCCCAACAGCGAGCACCGAGGTCGCCGGCTTCCGACCAGAGCTCGAGGACGATGTGGGGCTGGCCGAGTAGCCAGCGCTTCCACCAGGGATGCGCGATCGCGTAGAGGCTCTGGAAGAAGAGCAACCATGCGCGGACGTCGGCGGTAGCGCCCTCGGGTGGCAGCAGGTCGAGGAGAACCCCGGGGCGCCGGTGCTCGCGCTCGCGCAGAACCGCGACGCAAACAGCGATTCCGACCGAGACGATCAAGACCAGTTCCGCGACGATGTGGAGTCGGGCAATCATTGGTGGTCCTCCTGGAGTGGGATGAAGCCTTCGATGTGCGGGTCCGGCCACCCGACTTTTCGCGTACTGACCTGGCCCCAGCCGACGACGTTCATTTCGCTGACCGTGTAGGTGCCGGGGCCGACCCCGATCACGACGGCGACGTGGCCGTAGAGGGCGCTGTAGGGGGCGCCGCGTCGGTAGACGGCGATCGCGCCGACGCTGGGTCTGGGTTGGGTGTGGAATCCCTGTGCAGAAGCGTTCGCAAGCCAGTCAGCCGCGTTGCCGTTCCAGGTGACCTTCCGGTTGTAGGCCGCCCACCAGGTGCACTGGCCAAAAGGAAAGCGATCCGGGAAGCCGTCCGCCGGCACCCACGAAAAGAGCCGGACAGCAGGCGTGGGGTGGGGCGCGGAGGCGACAGTCGCCGCCGCGGTGCCCACGACCACAGGAAAGGTGACGAGGAGCAGGAGAGCGGAGAGCAGGATTTTCATGTGCGGCTCTCGTTGCCCTCGATCAGGCGTGACTCCTCGTCGGTCGCGATCACCTGGAACGGCACCCGCTTGCCTCGCGCGACTAGTAGCCCCTCACCGCGCTGCGCGTTGAGCAGCCACGACTGCTCGGCCTGGGTGAGGCGGAATAGTTCGGCCAGCCTCGGCATCGCCTGCGGCGCCTGCTTCATCAGGATCTGGAGGGCTGAGTTGGCGATCATCGGCTCGCCGTCCGGGCTGGCGAGCACGTCGCCCACGTCCTGCGTGATCAGGGTCAGTCCGGCGCGGCGCTTGCGCGAGGTCTTGACCAGCCGGAAGAGGAAGGCCGCGGTCTCGCGGTGGCGCATCAGCCACCAGGCCTCGTCGACCACCACCAGCGTCGGGATTGAAGAGTCGGCAAGCCTCGACCAGACGCGGTCGAGGACCAGGAACATTGCCGGCGTTCGCTCCTCCTCCGGCAGGCCGGCGAGGACGTATACCGCGCTTCCGGTGTTCGACGAGGCGGCGGCGGCAGTTTGGTTGAATAACCAGCGGCCTGGCCCGCCGACGTAACGCTCGAGCCGGACCGCGACGTCCTCGGTCGCACGATTGGCGCCGAGGCGCGCCGTCACATCGGCGAGGCGCGGCCACGTGAGGTCGTCGACTGACTCGCCGTCGGCGAACCCCGCCTTCGCGAAGGCGTGCGAGATCGCGTCCTCGACCTCCGCCCGCTGGCGCGGCCCCAACGGGCCGGCCAGCAGGTCCAAGAACGTGGTCAGAGTCGCGATCCGCGTGGTGAGCGCACCCGGGCTGGAGCTGGTGACCGCGAACGGGTCCAACCCCGCCTGCGAGCCCGGCCGGATCGCAATCACCTCGCCGCCGAGTGATGCCACCAGGCGGGCGTACTCGCCCTCGGGGTCAATGACGATGACCCGAGTCCCGGCGAGAATGGCACGAGCCAGCTCGACCTTGACTAGGAACGACTTGCCGGCGCCGCTGGTCGCGAAGACGACTGCGTTGTGGTTCTCGAGCGCGAAGCGATCCACGATCACCGGGCTTCGCGTCGCGGTGTTGATGCCGTAGAGCAGACCCGAGCCGGTCGGCAGATCGCCGCCGGCGAACGGGAAGGTCGCCGACAGCGCGGTCGTCGAGAGCATCCGTCGCACCGCCACGGTGTCGATGCCGATCGGCAGCGTGGACACCAGGCCCGGACGCATCTGGAAGAGCAGGCGGCGCGTGTGGATGAGTCGGGTCCCGAACAGCGCCTCCAACCGGCGTGTCGCGGCGTCGAGGTCGTCGGCTCCGTCGGCCCAGACCGTGAGGTAGAGCGAGACGTCGAAGAGGCGCTCTGCACCCTGCGCGA
>DATBZR010000100.1:0-8636 GCA_036513095.1 Candidatus Dormiibacterota bacterium
GTTCCCTATGCGGTAGACCATCCGCCGTCAGAGGTCACCTGGGCGCCGTTTACGTTGGACGCTTCTTCACTGGCCAGCCATGAGATCAGTGCGGCGATCTGATCCGGCTCAGCAGGTGCCGGCATCGTCGCCATCGAAAGCATGGCCCGTTCCATTGCCCACGGCACAGCAGGGGCTGCGCTGACACCGATCGCTGTTGCCACGGGGCCTGGCAGCACAGCATTCGACCGGATGTTTTTTGGTCCATAGAAGTACGCGACTGATTTGACCAGCCCAACGACCGCATGCTTCGACGTCGTATAGGCGACACCAGCCGCTCCGGCACCCAACGAGGCTTCTGAGGCGACCGTCACGACCGCACCGCCGCCGGCGAGCTCCATGACTGGGAGGACAGCTCGTGTCAGTCGCATGACGCCATTGAGGTTGACGTCAATCACCCGGTTCCACAAGTCGTCCGTGAGGTCTCCAAGCGGGACGAAATGATCCATGATGCCGGCGACGTTAGCGAGGATCGTGACTCGGGGACCCGCCGCTGCGACCAGCCGATCGATGTCTGCCTGCTTGGTGACATCTGCCACGATCAACGTGGCAGAGAGGCCTGCCTTTTCCAGTATCGAGCGGGTTTCATCAAGGGCCGGCGCGTTCACATCGCATCCAATGACCTGGGCCCCCTCTTGAGCCAGTCTCAAAGTGGTGGCCCTCCCGATGCCGCTCCCGGCTCCCGTAACGATGGCCACCTTTCCCGCGTGACGAGTCTTGTCCACGAAAACCTCCTCTTTGTCGGCTGCGAATGCCCCGAGTTCATCCTCCCTCACTCGTCGGGGAGGGCATTTGTGACATTACGGGATCAACAAGACCACCGTCCCCTCAGTTCCCACTTGCGATCGTCGCCCGCGAATCGTCCAGCGGCCAGTCAATCGGCGCCTTGACTCGGCACCACGAATGTCTTGCCGCAACGTCGACATTTGAAGCTGCTGCCGCCCGGTCCACGCGACACCAGCTGCCGTTCGACGTGCTGGCACGGCTCTGCCACTTGGGGAGGAGCGAGTGGACGGACACGAATCCTGACTGTCGACCTCAAGGTCCGGAAGTTAGGGCGGAAGTCTTGCTTCGAATCCTTATCCGGTTGGGCTTCCCGGAATACGAGCAACGTGGACCCTGGGTTCAGGATTCGGCGGTCAACGTCGTGTACTCGAGGTATGCGGTCCTTGTCGGCAAAGCCATAAGCCTTGAACCCATAGTGTCTGGCCAATCCAGGCAGCTCCGTCGCCAGAGCAGCCTTGATCGCACCACCCACACCTGACGCCCCAAAGCCATGAACAACCAGCACGACAGTTTCCCGATCGCGGCGAGCATTCTTGAGCTCGGCCTTCAGCTGCTCCATGGCCTCAGAAACAGTCTGGCCAGAATGAGCGATGTCTACCTTTCGCACAACACGCAGCGTTAACGTTAAAAGACGCGCTCGAGGCTGCATGCGCTGTCAGGCAGGCTGTACAGCGGCCAGTGCCTCGTTCCATAGTCGCCGCACCTGAGCCCACTCGTCCGCACTGAGCACGTCGTCGGCCATCGGGAAGAGAACGCTCTCCTCCTTATCGATGTGTAGCGGCAGCAGGCGCGCGATCGAGCCGGCTGCGTCGCAGAGCTTTTCCTCCCAGCCGTCACGCAAGCCGGCCTCGAGGGCCGCGACCGCCTCCTCGAACTGGAGCTCGAGCTGGCGGAAGATCGCGTGCTCCTCCATCAACATCGCGATCGGACCCGAAGCGCTGTCGATGTGCCTACCCAGCACCGGGAAGAGCGCCTGCTCCTCTTCGCGAAAGTGGCTCAAGACCTCTCCCTGGATCGCGCGTCGAAGATCACGGAGGTGATCGAGGACGCCCGCTCCGTTCACGCCCTCGCGCTCGACTCGCTTCACTCCGGCCGCCAGCTTGACGAGCATTCCTTCGGCGTCCCGATGCTGCCGGAAGAGCTCTTCCATGATCGATTCCATGTCGAAGTAACCTCCCCTGACGACTCTCACGGCATGTTCAACCCGCCGTTGACGCTCAGGGTCTGGCCCGTGATGTAGGCAGCGTCGTCTGACGCCAGGAAACAGATGGCCGCGGCGATCTCGTCCGGAACCCCAGTGCGCCGAAGCGGAATGGAGCGGACGATCGCCGCAATCAACTTCTCGGGCATCCCGGCAAGAAGCGGGGTGTCCACCAGGCCCGGCGCCACACAGTTGACGTTGATCCCGTACCGAGCGACCTCCCGAGCCAGGCCTTTGGTGAACGCAATCACGGCGCCCTTGGCGCCGGAGTAGACAACCTCGCCGCTGGAGCCCACCCGGCCCGCATCCGAGGCAACCGTGACGATCCTGCCTCCGCCCCGCTCCCTCATATAAGGAAGAGCGGCGTGGCAGGTGGCCAGGTGACCGCGGTAGTTGATCGCGATGACGCGGTCCCAGAGCTCCTCGTCGGTGTCGGCAAAAGGGCCTGCCCTATCCCAGCCGGCGTTGGAGACGAGGATGTCGATCTTGCCGAACGCGGCGATGGCTTGTTCGGTCATCGCCCTGACACCGGGGGCATCCGTGACGTCCACCTGCAGGGCAATTGCCCGACCGCCCCCCTCGGAGATCGACCTGGCGACGCCGCCGGCGCCTTCACCGTTGACGTCGGCGATCACGACCGCCGCGCCTTCACCAGCCAACCGGCGCGCGGTCGCCTGGCCGATCCCGCTGGCGCCCCCGGTGACGATCGCGACTTTATCCTCGAAGCGCTTCATCGTTCAGCGCCCACATGCAGCAGCCCGTCCGGATCCAGGCGGCGGAGGATTGAGAGTTCCTCCGGCGTCGGCGCCGGGGTAGTCTCCAGCTTGGCCGGGAGGATCGGAGCGAAGCCGGTCGCCTCCATCACCTGGTCGAGCGTGACGCCGGGATGCAGGGTGGCCAGCCTCGCCAGGTGCCGGCCGGGATCGAAGTCCATCGTGCAAAGCGGGGTGACGATCAACGACGGACGGCCCCCGCGCAGTTCGCGCGGATCGGCCGGAAAGCCCGGTCCGCTGACAAAATCGACCCGCTCGACGAAGGTCCGGCGGTCGTGAGACATCGAATAGATGACGACTCGCCCGGCACGCGAGACGAAGGGCAGGCCGACGCCGCCGGGTCCGCGGAGTGTCGGGTGGGTCCAGTGCCCGATCGGACCCAGATTGCAGTTGCCGCGTGCGTCGATCTGCAGACCGCCTGCGAAGAAGACGTCGATCAGGTCACCTCGGCCCTCAACCAGGATCACATCGGGGAGAGCCATGACCGTATCGGCGTTCAGCAGCCGCTCGTCGCAGCTCGAGGCGACGAGCGGCTCGAGGTGCGGGTTGACCGCACCGCTGCCGCCGGCGATGAACCAGAGTCCTGGCGCTGTGGTCAGCTGCGCCAGCCGGCAGGCCGCCTGCGGCAGTGCGCTCACGGCGCCCATGATCGCGACCTCACCTGGCCGCAGCTGACGCGCCATCACGGCGGCCATCAGCTCTCCGGTGGCGTACTCGACGGTGACGCTCATGCCGTCACTCCCGTCGCCGCCATTCCGTTGATCTGCAGGTACTCGGCGAAGCCATCTTCGGTGCGGGCAAGCTTCAGGTACGCGCGAAGCGCTCCCTCGTCGTAACCGTACGCACCATGCGAGGCCGTGGGCAGGCAACCGCGCGGAGCCACGACGACAGCGGTGACCAGGAAGCCGGGCAGCACGCTCTCCGCCGGTTGAGCGGCGATCTCGCCCGCATTCGCCATTCGCTCGACCTGGACGATCACGGTCTTCGCCGCCATCGCCATCAGTCGGTCGGTGAAGTGCGCGCCGGCAAAGAAGACGTTTCCAAGTTTGTCCGCAGCGAGCGCGTGAATCAGCGCCACGTCCGGGCGCAGAGGCGCCGCCACCAGAACTCGAACGCCCGTGAAAGGGTCGGTGATGGTGTGGAAGTGCTCTGGGTTGGCGCTGCTGACGTCGGACAGCTCGAGCCCCGCCGGCAAAGCCGTGAACGGAAGCCCGCCGGCTCCGGCGTAAAGGCCGTGGACGATGGCCGCCTCACAGAGCTCGAGCACCCTGACCGTTCCCGACTCGGCTGCGCGGCGGTAAGCCGGGGCCAGGCCGAGATGCTCGAACCCGATGTACGCAGTTGCCACTTCGTCGACCAGGCCCGCGCCGATCAAAAGGTCGGCGGCCAACGAGGCGGAGGGGCTGGTGATGAGGCGTCGCGCGCGATGGCGCCGCCGCACCAGCTCGCGAACAAGTTCCATCGGATTGTTGTGCATGTGCATGCCACCGACGGCGAGGAGACCGGTACCCTCCGGCACCAGTCTCTCGATCGCCTCGGCCGAGCTGAGAAACATGATTCGCCTAGCGCCCGTTGGATGCGCCGGCCGCGGCGCCCACGGGAACCTTCTGCAGGGGCGCGCCACATTTGCCGCAGAATTCGAAGTCGCCCGGGATTCCCTTGGCTCCGCACGCGCCGCAAGCCCCGACGTAAGGACCCCAGACGAACTCGCTCGAGCCACCTTGGGCCGCCTTCCGGCGGATGCCTCGATAGTCCGGCTGCCGCTTTTCGACGAAAGCGGTCATGCCTTCCCAGGGCTCCAGAGTCGCGAAGTGCAGGCTCAGCCAGTCGCGGGCATGTCCGATCGTGGCCGACCATGCCTGGTCCTTCCAGTAGTTGACCGACTCCTTCGTGTAGCGGGTGCACTCGGGGAATTTGTCGATCAGCTTCTGCGCCAGGGCGTCGACGGCCGCGTCCAGTTCTGCATAGGGCACGACGCGGTTGACCAGGCCCCAGTCGAGCGCGGTCGCGGCGTCGATCGGGTCACAGGTGAACAGCATCTCCCGAGCCCGGCGGTCGCCGACCATGAGGGGAAGCCACTGTGTCGCGCCGCCCGCGGCGACGCTGCCGACCTTTGTGCCGACCTGACGGATCGTCGCGTGGTCCGCCATCACGGCGAGATCGCATCCCATGTTGAACTCGTTGCCTCCGCCTGCCACGATCCCATTGATGCGCGCTATGACAGGTTTGCCGATCTTGCGGAGCTGGTCGTGGCAATCGTGGAACAGCCCCATGTACTTCCAGTAGTCGCGGGGCCGCTTCAGGTATTTCGACTGGTACTCGGCGACATCGCCGCCGGTGCAGAAGGCCTTTTCGCCCGCCCCAGTCAACACGACCACCGCGACAGAGTCGTCCCACGCGGCATCGCGGAACGCCAGCGTCATCTCCTGGAGCGTCTTTGCCGAGTAGCAGTTGTAGACCTCGGGCCGGTTGATCGTGACGCGGGCGACCCAATCGCCCTTCTCGTACAGGATCTGTTCGAAACCAAAATCGGCTGCCGGCCGAGGCTTGAACGTGCTCATGCGGAAACTCCTTGTGCAGCTCGGTGGCTGCGATTTGTCCATTCCCCGGCCGCCTGCAGCTTGCGCACCCGGTCGAGGGCGAGCAGGCCGGCGCCGAGGGCACCGTTGAAGTGCCCTTTGTCGCCGTCGGGCACGTTGACGGGAGCTCCCAGCTCGTGCTTGATCGCCTTGACGAAGGCCTCGTTGCGGCTCATCCCGCCACAGAATGTGAACTCGGGTTCCATACCGACACGCTTCATCAGCTGGTGCGCGCGGCCGGCCAGCGAGAGCACCGCGCCATACATGATGTCCTCCGGCTTCGTGCCGCTTGTCAGGTGGTTGATGACCTCGGACTCGGCGAAAACTGCGCAGACGCTCGAGATGGTCACGGGCTGCGTGGAGACCATCGCCAGCGAGCCGATCTCGGCTGGGTCGAGGCCCATGTAGCGGGCGGTCTTCTCGAGAAACGCGCCGGTGCCGGCAGCGCACTTGTCGTTGAGGCGGAAGGAGCGAACCTTGCCGCGCTCGTCGAGCTTGATCGCTTTGACCGTCTGACCGCCGACGTCGAGCACAGTCCTGGTGTTCGGAAACTGGAACCAAGCGCCCTTTGCGTGACAGGTCAGCTCCGTGATCTGGAGGTCCCGCATGGGAACGACGTATCGACCGTAGCCCGTCGAGGCGACATAATCGACCTCCTCTTCGACCAGGCCCGCCGACGCAAGCACCTCGGCGTAGCCGCGCTCGGCGGCCCCGGCCAGGTTGAAGCCCGTCTTGACCATCGAGCGGCCGACGACGTTCCTCTCCTCATCGAGCGCGAGGGCCTTGGTGTAGGTCGCACCGACATCGATGCCGACAACCCTGATCATGTCTTCGCCACCTCCCCCATCCGGCCGATCTGGATCAGCTGGGGAGGCTTGGCCAGGCGTTCCTGGGCGTCGTTGAACTTTCGATCGGGCAGCTCGGGGCAGATCTCGCAGTCGCCTCCGGCCGCGCGGGTGGCGTCGAGCCGGGCACCGACCGTCATCGCCTCGACGGCCCCGGCGGCTCCGGACAGCGCCTTCTCCAGAGCAAAAAGCGATGCGCCGATGGCGCCCATGTAGTGCGCCTCCTCGCTGACGTTCAGGTGGGTCTCCAGCATCTCCCCGAGGATCTGCACCATCGCGATGTTCCGCGTGACGCCGCCCGTGAAGGTGAGCTCGTCCTCGACGCCAACCCGTCGCAACAGCGAGATGCTGCGCGTCGCGATCGCCTGGTGGACTCCCATCAGCACGTCCTCGACCTTCTTGCCGCGCGCGAGCCAGTTGATGATCTCCGTCTCGGCAAAGACGGTGCAGGTGGTCGTGATCTTGACCGGGTTCTTCGCGGCCAGCGCCAGAGGACCCAGCTCGCCGAGCGGGATGTCAAGCGCCATCGCGGCTGCGCCGAGGAACCGCCCCGTCCCCGCGGCGCACTTGTCGTTCATGGAGAAGTCGAGGACCTGGCCCTCCGGCCCGATCTTGATCGCCTTCGTGTCCTGGCCGCCGATGTCGAGGACGGTGCGGGTTTTCGGGAACAGGTACTGCCCGCCGCGCGCGTGGCAGCTGATCTCGGTGACTTGCGTGTCGCCGAAGGTGACCTTGTAGCGCCCGTAGCCGGTGCCGACGACGTAGACCACATCGGAGCGCCGCACGCGGGCGTCCGCGCAAGCCAGCTCGAACGCGTTCTCGGCGGCGGCCGTGACGATGCCCCCGGTGTCGATCAACGAGCGGCCCAGCACGCGGCGCTGGTCGTCCATGACGACCGCCTTGGTCTGGGTGGATCCGACGTCAACGCCTCCTACCAGCATCGCTTCACCCCTTCGCCGCCACTTGCCGGGGCCCCCGCGAGCTCGCGGCGAGGCCTCCGAGCTCGTGGGCATTCAGTGCGGCCGCCTTACGGGCTCCGAGCGCCTCGAAGTACGCGTCGATCCGGTTCTTGAACTGAGCCTCCGACCAGATCCGCGGGTCGACGAGGTCGGATTCGACGAAGAGCGACGGAACGTCCTTGATGCGGGTGAGGTACTCGCGGCTGTCGGCCATCCCCGTGCTCACGGTCCGGCAGCTCTTGACGGAGTGGTAGACGATGCCGTCCGCTTTCCAATCGCGGACGGTGTCGGCGAGCTGGTCCTGGCTGAAGAACATGTTCGACATCGAGCGCCGGCCGGTTATCAGCAGCTGCTCGGCCAGGCTCTCCAGGGGCCGCTCAACGTCGAACTGGATGCCAAGGTCCAGTCCGCCGCCGGCGTAGGCGAGGTATTCGGTGCTGACGAATACAGCGCCCCAGTCCTGGAACAGCTCGAGGAAGCGGCGGAAGTAGGGGTAACAGGCCGGGCCGACCCCGTGAAGGCGGAAGCGCTCCTCCGCGATGGTGCCGATCCCGAGCCGCACCTTGTGCTCCATCTCCTCACGCAGCTCGGCCATGTAGCGGGCCCCGGTCTCGGTGCCTCGGTAAGCGCTGAGCACGCCCATGTAGGTCAGGCCGTCGGCCATCGCGTTGAAAGGCGCCGGGATGTTCTGGTTGAGCTCGAGGACAGCCTTCCAGTCGGCGGCCATCCGGTTGACGTGGGCGAGGTTCTCCTGGAGTCGCTCGATCCTGAACGGTCTGCCCGTGACCGCGACGCAGGCTTCGATCAGCTCCTCGAGCTGGCTCTGCACGTAGCGGCGGTCGTTCTCGAACTGCTCGCTGCCCGGCTCTGTGCTCCAGCCGAGGCCGCGCTGGCCGGGGATGTCGAGGACGAAGACCTTACAGCCGTACATCCGCTGCCAGATCTCAACCCATTTGACATAGGTGTTGCACATGTTGGTCGCGACCACGATCGAGGGCTTTGGGATCCGGCCGTTCGGATGCTTGCGAGCGTCGAGGTGCATGCCGACATCGGCCTTGACATAGCCGCAGACATCAGTCGAATAGCCGTAGTCCTCGGCCTTGTTGAGGTAGTCGAGAGACACCTTGCGGACAGCCATCTGGAGCGAGTTGATCTCGGGGAAGACGAGATTCAGGTCGAAAGCCTTGAGAACCTCGGCCGCCGAGCCCATCACGAACACATAGGCCGTGGGATCGCCGGCGGCGGCGGCCGCGTCGAGCTCCGCGTACCACTCCTTGAAGAGGCGATTGCCGTCGCGCCGGCCACGGCCGACGAGCTCGCCTTCCAGCTGCGGCGCATGAGCCTGTTTGACGGACATTTCTTGGTTTCTCCTTTCAGTCGAACAGGATCGATTCCACGAAGGTCTCGACCTCCATTCGCATCCGCTCGAAAGCGGTCATCTTCTCCTCGAAGTC
>DATBZR010000101.1:0-18812 GCA_036513095.1 Candidatus Dormiibacterota bacterium
GTCATCGGCTCGGTCGGGGTTGCTTACATGAGCCTGACCGCAGGCTTGGCCGCTCCCGGGTGGGCGCTCGACCCGAGCACCCACGTCCCCGTCGGCACCGCCTTCCCCGGCTACGTGCGCGTGCTGACCGGCCCCTTCAACATCGCGGGGGCGCTGTGCCTCGTGTTCGGCGCGATCTACTCGGCGTACATCTACATGCCCAAGCGGAGGGTGCTGCGCGCCAAAGTGAGCACCCCGGTCCTCGCCCAGCTGTACGGCGCCACTGCGGTGGCCGTGAACTTCGGTGCTTCTCTGCCCGGCGCCGCCCGCGCCTTACTGAACGGCAAGCTCAACTCGCGCGTGCCCGCGACGATCCTGATCGCGGCCGGCGCTTTCATACCCGGAGTGACGAGCGGCCTCAATCGGTTTGGCGTCACCTGGTCGTTCTTCCTCGGCGAGTTCCTGGGCGTGCTCCTGATCTTTGCGGGGTTCCTGGTCAGCGAGGAGGTCTTCAGAAACATCCGGCTGGGAGGCACGCTCTGGTCACGGACTCCGTCGGACGGAGCGCTCGCGACCGACGCCGCCGCGCAGCGACGCTAGACCGCTCAGGCGAGGGTCATCCTCCGCCGACCGGCTCAGGCTCGGCCAGGAGGTACGCGTTGTGGAGCCTAAGCCGCAAGGCGAAGTCGGTCCTCCATCCGCGGAACGCTGGGTTATGACAGCCCGCCGAGAGTACCTCGACCACCTAAATTCCTATCAGCGATGCGCCCGTACGGATGGTCCTGGCGGAGTTCGTCGACTACTACAACCATGATCGCTCTCACCGCAGCCTTGGCTTGCAGGCACCCTTTCCGAAGCCTCCGGCCAGGCACGTAGGATCGCCGTCCGACCGGTCCTACCAATTTGAGGAGGTGGACATTGCTGCCCCTGCTATCTTCTGGACATGCTTACGTTTGTGCGCGTCGCCCATCGGCATGGGTGGCAGGTCGACGTTGTCCGGTCCGCTGACTTGGTCAAATCGGAGACCCTCGCCTCGCGCGAGGAGGCGCTCGCGTACGCAGAGTCCCTGGATCCGGACTGGATCGAGGTCGGCGACATCATCGGTCTCGGCACGCCGGCGCAGCAGCATGCGTGGACGACCCTTCGGCGGCGGGCAGACGGTACATATGCGCCGAGCGAACTGAGGTGGCAAGCCAAGGCTCACGATTAGTCCATAGGCGTTTTGGCGGTCACGACCGATCGACGAGGCGGGCTTGCGACGCTTGGCAGGGCAACCCTGAAGTCCTATCTCGAGGTTGAAATGCTGGTCACCAGGCGGTAGCGGTGCTCGGGACGGCCCGGCCCGCCGTAGCGCATGGTGAGCTCCACCTTCCCCAACTGGCAGAGGTGATCGAGATAGCGACGCGCCGTGACGCGGCTGACACCGGCCTCATCCGCCACCGCGGTCGCCGCCAGGCCTGATTGCGACCGGTTCAATGCAAGGACGATCAATTCCAGCGTGGCGTCGGACAGGCCCTTCGGGAGGGGCTCGTTGCGGGCGGTCCTCAGCGTGCTGAAGATGCGGTCCACATCGGTTTGCTCCGCATGGCCGATTCGCTTCATGCGATCGCGAGCCGCGGCGTAGGAAAGGAGCTTCTCTTCGAAGGTCGCGAAGAGAAACGGCTTGATCAAATAATGGACGACGCCGCCGCGCATCGCCGCCCGCAGGCTCTCGACCTCGCGCGCCGCTGTGATCGTGATCACGTCGACCGGAGGATGATCGTCATCGCGTAGCTGCTGCAGCACTTCCAGGCCCGAGATGTCGGGCAGGTAGATGTCCAGCAACACCAGGTCTGGCCTCTGCTGGTCCACGCTCGAGAGCGCCTCGGCGCCGGTGTGTGCTCGGCCGGCGACGGCAAAACCAGACACGCGTTCGACGTAGGCGCAGTGGAGGTCGGCGACCCGGTAGTCGTCGTCCACGACAAGCGTGCGGATCATGTGGCCGCGGTCACCCTCAGTGGAAGCCGGACCGCGAACAGGGCGCCGCCATCGTTGACCACGGTGACTTCGCCACCGTGCCTGTGGGCCACCTGGCGCACCAGCGCGAGCCCGAATCCGCGGCGTTTCCGTCCGGGGCCGGACTTCGTGCTGAACCCCTCCTGGAAGATCTGGCCGTTGAGGCTTTCCAGCACGCCAGGACCGGAGTCGTGGACGCTGATCACGACCTCGTTTTGCTGTTCGGTCACGGACACGCTGACCCATCGCTCGCCGCTCGAGGACCCGGCCGCGTCCAGCGCGTTGTCGATCAGATTGCCGAGAAGCGTGATCAAGTCCTCGCTGTCGAGCGCACTTCGGGTCATGACCGTGTCGTCACTCACTCTCAACTCGATTCCTCTCTCGGAAGCTACCGCGGCTTTGGCGAGCAGGAGCGCGCCGAGCACCGGATCTCCAACCCGGTCCAGCAGCGCTTCGGTGAGCTCCTGGTGAACGCCTGAGGTCTGGGCGATGAGCTTCATCGCTTCGTCACCGCGACCCATCTGGACAAGGCCCGCGATGGTATGCAGGCGGTTCGAGTACTCGTGCGCCTGGGCGCGCAGTGCATCCGTGAGGCTGTCCACGCCTAGTCCGCGCGCAAGACCCGTCAGCTCGGTCGAGTCGCGCAATGTCGCAACGTGTCCGATCTCGCGGCCTCGGACGCGAATCGCGCGGCGGCTCGCCACCAGCACGCGGTCCCCCGCCAGGAGCACCTCGTCTTCGTCGTTCAATCCGCCGGAGAGGAACTTCAGCAGCCGGCCCTGTGGAAGGACCTGCGACACCCGGCGACCGACATAGTCCGCGGGCAGCGCCAGCAGGCGGCGCGCCTCGTCGTTCGCGAGAGTGATCGTTCCATCCCGATCCGTGGCGATTGCTCCCTCGTGTATCCCCTGCAAGCTCGCTTCACGCTCTTCCAAGAGACCCGCTATTTCGTATGGCTCGAGTCCGAACGTCTGGCGCTTGAGACGCGACGCCAGCAGCATCGAACCGGCCACGCCGAGGCCAAGCGCGAGCAGCACAGTCACCGCGAACCCGGGCAGCTCAGCTATGAGCTGGTTGAAGACTGCGGTTTCCAGGAAGCCGACCGAGACCATGCCGATCACGCCTCCGCCGTGGAAGATTGGCGCTTTGCCGCGCGCGGAGACGCCGAGCGTGCCCCGCTGCACGCCGACCCAGGTGTTGCCTTCGAGCACCGTGCCTGGGCTTTCGTCCACGGGCTTGCCGATCAGGGCGGGATTCGTGTGTGAGTACCGGATGCCGTCGCGATCGGTGACGACGACATACGTCGCTCGGGTCGACTGGCGGACCGACTCCGCCGTTTCCTGGATCAGCCCGTTGGGGTCGCCGCTGAGCAGTGCTTGTTGGATCGCGCTGTTGGACGCGACCGATTCCGCGATCGCCAGCGCGCGCTGCTCGTACTGGTGGTCGAGCTCCTGGCTCGCCTGCCACACGGCAGCCGTGGCTCCCATCAGTGCCGACAGCAAGATGATGGCAACCTGGAAAGCCAGGATCTGGTACGCGAGGGGAAGCCGTCTTTTCACGGAATCGTTCCCTGGTGATCCTATTACGCTGCCGTAACCCGCGGGGTGACCAAAACGACCAAAACGGCCACAACGACCGCATGGATTGTGTGAATCGCACGAGGGATTCACCCTCACAGGCATGTCGCCTGCCATCGAACTCCGCGGTGTCACCAAGCGCTTCCTCACCCCCTCCGGCGGGATCTACACCGCGCTTCGCGATCTCGACATGGCGGTCGAGCCGGGAGAGTTCTGCGCTGTAGTCGGGCCCACCGGCTGCGGAAAGTCCACCACGCTGGCCTTGATTTCAGGCCTCGAGCCGGCGAGCGAAGGCGAGGTTGAGGTGTTCGGCAAGCCGGTGAAGGGGATCGCCGACAGCATCGGCTATGTTTTCCAGGCCGACGCGGTCTTTCCGTGGAAGAGCGTGCTGGAGAACGTCGCCGCCGGACCGCGGTACAGAGGCGCTTCAAACCGCGACGCGCGAGAGCGGGCGCGGGACTGGATCTCCCGAGTCGGCCTAACCGGCTTCGAGGATCGCTACCCCTACCAGCTGTCGGGCGGCATGCGGAAGCGCGTAGCGCTGGCGCAGAGCCTTATCAACGGCCCTCGCATCCTTCTCATGGACGAGCCCTTCAGCGCCCTCGACGTGCAGACGCGCTCTCTGATGGAGAACGAGCTGCTCGCCCTGTGGGCCGCGAGCTCCGCATCGGTCGTGTTCGTGACTCATGACCTCGAGGAGGCGATCTCTCTCAGCGACCGCGTCTTCGTCATCACCGCCGGACCCGGCACGGTCAAGAGGACCTACAAGATCGACCTCCCGCGTCCACGCAACGTCGCCGAAATTCGCTTCCAACCGCGCTTCGCCGAGATCTACGAAGAGATATGGAAAGACCTCAAAGACGAGGTATTGGTGAGCTATGAACGTCAGAAGCGCAGCGGCGCGGCTTAGCGTCCACATGAGCGCCCGCACCGATCAGGCCGGGGCGCCGGTATCGGATCTCGCCGAAAGGCGGAAGCGCGACGCGCGGCGCAGGCGGCTGACCGTTAACGGGCTCCGTGTCCTGGTCGGCGTCCTGATCCTCGGAAGCTGGGAGCTCACGACGCGGCTCGGCTGGGTCGACGTCTTCTTCTGGTCGCAGCCTTCCGCGATCGCCGCCAAGCTCTGGCTCTGGATCACCCAAGGAACCGACCTTGGACCGCTTTGGGACCAGGTCCTGGTCACGATGGAAGAGACCGTCGGCGGCTTCGTGGTTGGGTCGATACTGGGCGTCATCTTCGGCGTTGCGCTCGGCCGCAGCCGGCTTCTGTCGGACGTGCTCGGCGTGTACATCAAAGGCGCCAACGCGATCCCGCGCGTGGTCCTGGGGGCACTGTTCGCCGTAGCGCTCGGTCTGGACATCAGGGCCAAGATCGCGACCGCCGCAGTGCTGGTCTTCTTCGTCGTGTTCTTCAACGCCTTCCAGGGCGTACGCGAGGTGGACCGCAACCTGATCGCCAACGCTCGCATCCTCGGCGCGAAGGATCGCCAGCTGACGACCGAGATCCTCATCCCGTCCGCGCTCTCGTGGATCGTCGCCAGCCTTCACACGAGCTTCGGGCTGGCGTTGGTCGGAGCAGTGGTGGGAGAGCTGTTCGGCGCGACCCAGGGCCTTGGCGAATTGATCTATTCGGCGAAGAACAACTTCGATACAGCCGGCGTGTTCGCCGGCATGGCGTTGCTGGCTGCCATGGCGCTGGTGGCAGAAGCGTTGATCACAGCGCTCGAGAACCGCTTGATCAAGTGGCGGCCGCCGGTCGCTACAGAGACAAGGATTTGATGGAGGAACGGAGTATGGGTAGGCGTAGTCAACGACTGTTCACGGCGATCGCGGTGCTCGCGATCGCGGCGGCGTGCGGGGGCACGACCCCGTCGTCGAGCGGAGGAGGCACGGTCTCGCTGAAGATCATGGTCGGGGGTCTCAACAAGCAGATCTACCTGCCAAACATGCTGGCCCAGCAGCTGGGCTATTTCAAAGCCGAGAACCTGGATGTGACGCTCATCGACGAAGGCTCGGGCCAGGCCTCTGAGGAAGAGGTCGTCGCCGGCAACGTTGACGCGGGCTCAGGTGCCTACGTGCACCCGATGGTGCTCAACACCTTGGGCAAGAAGATCGAGACCATCTGCCAGTTCGGTATCGCTCCGGGTGAGGCGGAGGTTGTCGATTCCTCGCTGAGCAATATCTCGACGCCGAAGGACCTCGGGGGCAAGAACCTGGGCGTGACGGACCTCGGTTCGGGTACGCAGGTTCTGACCCAGGCCATCCTCGGCACCGCCGGGCTCGACCCGACCAAGTCCCAGTACGTCGCCGTCGGCGCGGGCGACACCTTCATCGCCGCCATCCAGCAGCACAAGATCGCCGCCGGGATGACCACCTACCCGACCATCTCGCGATTGGTCAACAGCGGCAAGGGCAAGATCCTCGTCAGCCTCCTCACGCCGGCCGACACACGCGCGGCCCTTGGCGGCGACTATCCGTTCATCGGCATCTTCGCCAAGAACGACTGGGTCAACAGCAACAAGGACGTCGCGCAGCGACTGGTCAACGCGTACGTCAAGACACTCAAATTCATCCACTCGCACACTGCGGCCGAGATTGCCGACAAGATGCCGACGGACTACTTTGCCGGCGACAAGACGTCATACGTCGCGGACCTGCAGAGCCAGCTCGGAATCTTCGGCACCGATTGCAAGATGCCGGCCGGCGGACCGGAGACCGTGCAGAAAATCCAGCAGCAGTTCGTGTCCAGCTACAAGGGACAGTCCGCCAACCTGAGCGAGACTTACACCAACGCGTTCGCTGACAAGGCGAGCTAACAGAAGAACGCCCATCTGAGGGACCGGGCCGCGCCTGGTCCCTCAGCCTTCAGTACTGGAGGGGTTATTCTCACCGGCCCATGGAGATCGCCCGCAACTTCTATCGCCACAAGCTCCGGAGCGCGCTGACCATCTCCGGCATCGTCATAGGCGTCCTGGCCCTGACTACCATGGGCGCCCTGGCCGAGAACTTCAACGCGCTGCTGGACGGAGGCGTCCAGTACTACGGGTCGAACGTGCAGGTCGGTCCCCCAGTGGGCCAGGCCGCGTCGCTCCTGCCTCTGACCAAGATCGATGAGATCCGGCAAGTGCCAGGTGTCGCTGCCGCCTTTCCGACCTATGGCTTCTCGGCCAAGCCAGGGGCCGTCACTGTCGTCAGCTTCGGCATCCCTGACACGATCATCGCCAGCGATCCCACCGAAGCGGCATGGAGCAGCCTGAAGACCTCCTACGCGCAGGGCCACGCCATCGACGCGGACTCCAGCGGTGAGGTCGTGCTCGGGTCGACGATCGACAAGGAGTTCAACAAGAAGATCGGCGATGCCATCGACCTGCCTGTTAAACCGCGCGATGCCTCGCCGGACTTCGTGAACCATACGTTCAAGGTCGTCGGGATCCTCAATGTGACGCGAACCGCGCCGGACTCATTTGCGTACATCAACATCACCGACGGCCAGATGCTGCTCAAGGACAGCCTGCCGGTCGCGGTGCGTGACGTGATCGACGTAACGAAGATCGCAGAAGGCATCGACGTTTACGCCAAGGCCGGAACGCCCATCAGCGAGCTCGACAAGATCGCAGACCGGATCAACGGCCACGTCAGTGGGGTCAAGGCATCGAAACCCAGCGATCTGGTCAACAGCTTCAAGCAGGGCGGGGCGATCTTCACAGCCATTACCACAGCGGCCGCGCTCCTCGCCTTGATCATCGGCGGCCTGTCGGTCGTCAACACGATGTTCATGGCGGTGGCGGAGCGCGTGCGAGAGATTGGCCTCAAGAAAGCGGTCGGTGCGACGACGCTCGACATCATGGGAGAGTTCCTGGCCGAGGCGACGCTGATCGGCGTCGTCGGCGGCGTGATCGGTTACGGCCTCGGAGCTTTGATCACGATCCTCGTCAACGCAACGACGCCGCCTGGCCAGTCGACACTGTTTCTCATCACGCCCAACCTCACCATCCTCGCGATCGGCTTCGCCACCGCGTTGGGGGCGGTCGCCGGCGTGCTGCCGGCATGGCGCGCAGCACGCCTCGACCCGGTCATCGCCTTGAGAAACGAGTAGAAGATATGGCGAACGTTCGGTTGGTCGACCTCACCAAGCACTATCGGCGTGGCGGCGAGGTGATCCGCGCGCTCGATGGCGTGACGCTGGACATCGACAAGGGCGAGTTCATCGCGGTGGTCGGCCGCTCCGGCAGCGGCAAGACGACGATGCTCGACCTGATGGGCCTGCTCCTCCGGCCGACCTCGGGGAGCCTGTTCATCGACGACATCGACACGGTCAAGCTTGGCGACCGCGAGCTGGCACGTATGCGAGCTCGCCGCATCGGGTTCGTGTTCCAGGAATACAACCTGCTCTCGGGCCTGAACGTCCTGGAGAACGTGATGCTGCCCCTCCGCTACGTGAAGGAAGGAAGGAACGGCCGGGCCCGGGCGGTCGAGCTGATCGAGCGGGTTGGCCTGAGCGACCGGGCGCGGCACCGGTCGACCGAACTGTCTGGAGGCCAGGCACAGCGCGTCGCGATCGCGCGCTCGATGGTGAACAGCCCTTCCCTCATTCTGCTCGACGAGCCGACCGGCGCGGTCGACACCGAGACCGCGCAGCAGCTTGTCGACCTGTTGAAGCGTCTCAACCAGGAGGATCAGGTGACGATCGTGATCGTCACGCACGACCTGGACATTGCGAAGCAGGCGACGCGGCAGATCCGGTTGAAAGATGGCAAGGTCCTGAGCGACGAGAAGACCCAAGTCGGCGGAGCGGCACCCGGACTTCCACCGGCCCAGAAGTCTTAAGGGTCGGACCGGGACTCAGGTTTTCTTCGGGGGCCCCGGGATTTGAACCCTCGGCCTCACGGTCCCGAACCGTCTTGGTTGCATGTCCTCGAGTGTCCCGGCGGCTCCGCTGATGCCCGCCTGAACTCAAATTGCCGCTCGTTGGTGTCCGTCTGTGTCCTCCTAGGTCCGCCTGGTGCCGGGAATCTGTGACCCGGCTGTGACCCGGCGCGTGCCTCAAAAGGCAGGGGACTTGTGACCACCTCGCACTTTAGGAAGTGTCATTTCCATTTATGGGGAGGTGTCGCCGAAGCCGACGGTGGGGCCCTAAACGGGTCAGCGGGCGCCCCACTGGAACCAGCGGATGCCAATGCCCGCGAAAACCACCGAGTAAGCGGTGCTCACCGCCAGCGCCAACCACGTGTCGCTGTTCCAGCTCGATGGGTTCATTGCGCCTGATAGGAGCGTAATCACTGTCCCGCCGGGTGACCATCGGGAGATGAGCTCGAAGGCCGTGCCGAAGACGGTCGACTGGCCGAACAGGCCCAGGGCAAACAGGGGCAAATAGGCGATGCGCCCGACCGCGTTCAGCGTGTCGGCGGATTTGACCAGGCCCGCCAGCGCTTGGCCGACGCTCAGGAAGAGGGCTGAGCTGAAGATCACGCAGATGAAGGTGAGCAGATACGCTACCAAGTAGTCTTCGGGCCCTGGCGAATTCGAATCGAGCTTGGACCCGGCCCAGGGAGGGCGTCGCGCTTCGCGGCTAGTGGCAGTCGAGACGCGACTATGCTGGCCCACGTGAGACGAATTCGGGTGTTCGCGATCATCACCCTCGTTTTGCTCGGCGGTTATCACGTCATGCGCGCGATCGTCACGCAGTGCACCGGCGCGTCGTGCGATGCCTACATTCCGTTCTCCCTGCTGTTGCCGCTCCTCGTCCTCGTCTCGGCGGCCGCCACCTCAGTGACCGCCCTGCTTCATGCGCGTCATGACATGACCTGGTTCACTTTATTGGCGGTTTGCGCGGTCCTCGGAGTGCTTGGGCCTTGGCTCAGCCTCATCGTCTTGCGGGACAGCCCTGATGCTTTCGTCATCCTGTCGACGTTGCTGATCCTCACCATCCCAGTGAGCGCGCTGCTCTACAGCTTCTTCAAGCTCTCGGCGCGGCGATCTGACCCGCAGCGCAGTGCTTGACTACCACCCACCGCGTACGATCGACACGTTGAGCGCCAAAGTCCCCAGGACCGCCGAGGCACCGCACCGCTCCGGGTCGTGGAACGTCCTGAAGAGCGGGTACCACGCGTTCTCGGGGCTGATGTGGGTCACGCCGCGTACTCCCTCTCTTCGCCTTGGCATCGTGGTCGTGATCCTGCTGGCCGCGGGCGGGTTCCTGCTGCGCTTCACGAGCGTCGAGATCGCCCTGCTCGTGCTCGTGGGCGCTCTGCTCCTTGCCGTCGAAACACTCAACACGTCGATCGAAATGCTGTGCGACTACGTTCAACCGAAGCATGACCCGAAGATAGGAAAGATCAAGGACGTGGCGGCCGGTGCCACCGGCGTCACCGAGATCGGCGGTGCGATTGCCGTGGCCATCCTCTTGTGGCCTCATGTCTGGGCGGCGATCCACAGATAGGCGCAACTCTGACAAGTTGCTGCGCTAGTTACGTGAGACCGATCACCGTGTAACCGACGGCACGCGACACAGTCACGGCAAGCGCGATGGAACTTCCGCCAGTCGTCTCGGCTGCCGAGTGGCAGATGGCTCATGACGCCGGTCGAGGTTCACGCCCAGGAAGCGCCCGCCCACGATGGCGCAAGTAACGATGAAGCGCGACGCGGAACTCGGCCACCTCCATGAATTCAGCGAGGGTGGGTTTCGGCGTTTGAAAGTGGCATCGTATTTGAGGCTGGCGGGACACCGAAGAGACTGGACTTCATTGCGTCCGACAGGGCAGGCGAGTGTTTGACCTCCCCGACCTATTTGGGAGTGGTCCTAACCCCCAGGGCCTCTATAAACCGGTGCTCGAGGCACTCTATCCGGTCACGGCGACGGGGTGGCAATTGGGCTCGCCGCGGGCGCGCTGGTCTGCCAAGGTGGCAGCGCAACGCGCGGAGGCAGGACCGGAAGACCGTTGGCATCTCGTTGATTCAGTGGGTATGCGTTTGGAATCGGCAGTCCATCCGCTCCGGTGGGAACATCTGTGACGACGTCCCCGCTGGCTGCGATGAGGGGGCGTCCGTTCTGGTCGTAGAGAAGGACGTCTTTGAGCGCCTTGCCATCCTTTGAATAGGGATAGATGTTGGTGAGCCCGGGGTAGTACCCGGCCGAAACCGCTGAGAAGTAGGGATCGGATGTGCCGGCATATGAATAGGAGGTGGCGCCTGTGCCCATGCTCACGAGGACGGGTAACGCCAGAACCACAATCCCCACATTGACGGCAAGGACTGCGCCTCGCCAGCCCCTGTTCACCGGCATCCCGCGTCGACCCAACCGCACCGAGATGACGATTGCGACAAGAGTGGCCAGGATTTGGAGCAACCCACCGCTGGAGAACGGGTTGGGTATCGGCCTGAGATTGCTGTCGCCTCTAGACATGAAGGCGAGAACGAGCACGATCAGGTACGCGCGCAGCACCCACCATCCGGGTAGCAACTCAGGAAGCAAGGCGCGCAGCTCGCGATATACCTGGGTGCCGAAAGCCATCTTCACCAGCCCCCACGATCTTTCGCGAATTTGCCAGCGCCGTTTCACCTTTAGGGTGCTGCTCCCGGAGCCATAAGCCGACCTGAGCTCAGCCGCGTAGTCCTCAGGCTTACCGAGGCGTTCTTCCAGCGAAAGATCGGACTCGCCAGCGACCTCCGCCAGGTGGTTCTCGAGATCCTCGAGCAGACTTGCCCGCTCGGCGTCGGGCAGAGAAGCGAGGGCAGATCGCACCGAGGCGGCGTAGGTGGCGACATCGTTGGCTGGTTTGCTAGTTGCCATTGGCGGAGCTCCTCCCGTTGAGCAGGTAATCGAGGGCTTTCGTGAACGAGCCCCATGTCTTAGTGGATTGGTCGAGGGCGTTGCGGCCACGATCGTTGAGTCCGTAATACTTGCGATGCGGCCCTTCATCCGAGGGGACCACATAGGACTTGAGGGAGCCGGCCTGGTACAGGCGACGCAGCGTTCCATATACGGAGGCATCGCCTACGCCATCCAGACCGCTCTCGCGCAACCGGCGGAGAACGTCATAGCCGTAGCTGTCGTGATCGGCGAGAACGGCGAGGACGGCCAGGTCCAGAACGCCCTTTAGGAGCTGGCTGGTGTCGATCGGATCCCCGTTCGAAGGCTGCATGCTGCGGTTAGAACAGTACTACGGATTGCGGATTAGCGCAACTTGGCAAAGTTCGTGTTGAGAGCCACGTGATACGCCACTCGGCACCCGCAGGAGTGCCGTGAGTACGGCGGACCGGGGCCCGTTACGGACTGGTCGCTGGGGCCGTGGTGCTCGTGGGTCTGCCGACTGTGCTTCAGTCGGAGTTGGGCAGTCCAACTGCTGGGGATCGGCAGTCGCATACGGGCATGCTCAGAGCGCGTTTGAGGTCGGGCGACCTTGGCGGATCTCGGCGCCTGTGGCGCCATCAAGGAGTCGGGCCGAGACGGCAGTGACTAGGTTCTGAGAGGCGATGTTTGAGCTGGCGATACTTTGCCTCTTATCGCAAGCATCCTGGCGATATCTGTCACTAAATCGAACGCAAGCTGACGAGCTGCCGAATACGAATCGGCGAATGGAGTAGACGTAGCGACTCCTTCTAGCTAGTCGAGGTCGTCGACGTTGCCGAAATGGGCTCGCTAGGCACCTTAACCGAGATGACCGGGACATCAGCCTCGACCATGTCCGGAAGCGGATCCACCCACTCTTCGGGGAACTCGATTCTTGCCTTGATGCCGGTGTGCTGCTCTAGGAGGTACAGCAATTCACCTCCAGAAATCATCTGCAGGGGCTTTCTCTCGGCGAATTGGAACGACGAGGTCCCGTAGCCGCTGGTTGTTACAAGGATGCCTTTTGCTGCGCCTTCGTTCAAGACGGTGCCGTACAGGTCACGAACCGCGCTTACGCCAACCGTGTGCTTGTATCGCTTAGCCTGCACAACGGGTTGCTACACGGTTGCTACACCCGACAACAGGCCCGTTGCTTCCGATCGGCGATTCGTATTCGAGATTTGGCTCCGGGACAGGGATTCGAACCCTGAACCTTGCGGTTAACAGATCGCTGCGCCCCGTTCAGAAATGGCGTCCTGGATTCACTGCGTGACACTGAGTGTCACCAATTCGCACCGTTTAGCACCGGCGTTGCTGTACGAACGACCCCGTCGGATTGGCAAATCTGACGCGGAACTGGCCGACCACCGATTAAGAGGACGCGCGCGCGACCCCGGACAGGTGAGATCAGGTTGGAGCTCTGATTTCCCGAGCCCTCAAACGGATTTGAATACCGCGGGCCCGCCATCCACAGACTTCCGCGGGGTGGCGTTTCGCGTCTGACGCCTCGCGGCTGACCGAACGCTGTTGCTGCCTCTGTTACGGCACCTCGATGACGCTGTTTCGAATGACAGCAACCCTTCGCTTCGCGCTTCGGTGGCAGGTGTGGCGACCGCGAACGCGACTGCGCCTGATCCGCCTGCTGATGCGATGGGAACCCGACCAGGTTTCGCTGTGAATTATTTCGATCGTAATCACTCAGGCCACATCGGCCAGGAGGTGTCCACATGATCCATGCGTTACTCGTCGTAGCGGTCATTCTTTTCGTCCTCTGGTTGCTGTTCCACGCGGCCGGCGGCCTGGTCAACCTGATCTGGCTGGTGATCATCGTGCTGGTCGTGCTCTGGTTGTTTGGTTTCGTCCGAAACCGCTCCGCGCGCTGAGAAGGGCCACGCTTTCCAGGCTTAGACCTCTCACAAAGCGTCCCGCCTGAGGACGCGGAAAACTTACTGTCAGCGTGCACACGGCAACTTCTGGCATAGCAATCGTCTGCGCGCTTCTCTTCCTGGAAGAGGCCGGCCTCCCCCTCCCCGTGGCGCCCGGCGAGGCCGTGCTCATCGGGGCTGGTCTCCTCATCGCCGGTGGAGGCGCTCCCTTTTGGTTGATTGTCCCCGTCGCCTACCTGGCGGTCATCTGTGGCGTCCTGACGGGCTACGCGTGGGCGCACCGGATCGGGCCCCGGCGGGTGCACGCGCTCGCCGCGCGGCTGCATGCGGGCGGACCGTACGATCGAGCGGCGTCCAGGCTTCGAGGCGCTACCCCCCTTCAGATCGCGGCTTCCAGGCTCTTGCCGGGTCTCCGCGTCTACACATCGTTGGTCGCCGGAGCCGTCGGCGTGAATATGGGCCGATTCATGGCCGGGGTGCTGCCGGCGAGCGCGTTTTGGGTCGTGGCCTTCATTGGGCTGGGCTTCTTCGTGGGTGCGCCCGTGGAGAGGCTCCTGGGCCGCGTCGAAGCCTACGGGCTGAAGGCGGCCGTGGTCGCGGCAGTTGTCATTGTTTGGGTGTTGGCCGCGCGCCGGATGCCGCCTTCGCGAATTCATTCCGCCACCACGCCCGATCACGAGGCGCTGCGCCTCGCGGTCGCGCTCGTTATCGATCTCTTCGCCATCACGGGCGTCGCCGGCGCTCTGGTCCTGCTGACCGGCGTCGCCCTGGGCGAGTCTGGCGATCTGCCTTACGCGGCGGTGATCTTTGCGATCCTCGGCATCCTCTACCTGGTGGTGGCCCGGCAGACGGTGGGCTCCACGCTGGGCGAGGCGCTGCTCGACGTTCGCTACCACCCGCCTCGGCGACCGTGGTTGCGCCAGGCGCCCTAGACGCGCCTGACCTTGGAATCTAGAAAGTTGCGGATCTTCTTATGTCCTCTTACGGCACGGGTTTTGCATTCGTTATGGGTGACCGGCAATTGTGGGTCCCGGCTGGCGAAAGGGCGGCTTCTATGGCCGGACCTTGAGCCGAATGGAGACTTTAACTAGATGAAGCGAATAGCCCTTGGCATGGCGTTGGGCGGCCTCGCCGTCTACCTTTACGATCCCGAGTTGGGCGAGAACCGCCGCGGACGCCGCCTGGACGTGGCGGCAGATGATCGAGGCCGCGGCTTGGGGTCGGCTACCGAGGTTCCGATCCATCTAGGGGGTCGGAGCGACCGACGGGCCGAATGGCAGCGATGGGTGGGACCAAAGACCCGTGACTTCGCCTCCGACCGCTGCGCAGGCTGTGCTCTATGAGAATCGGCAGGATCCGGTTTGGGACCGCGATTGCGATCTTCCTGATTTTTTTCGGCCTCGCGCTGCTGGAGGCGGTCCGAGTCCGCGACTGGCTCGCGGCTGCGCTTTGGTTGGGGGCAGCGCTCACGTTCCTAGCCGCCGACAACCTGCACCGTGGAGTCAGCGCCGCCGGATCGGCTAAACGTTGATCGCGGGTGCCGCCAATATGCGAATCGCGACCGATGGAACCCAGCCAAGAATTGCCGATCGTATGGTCCACACCCTAAATAGGTACGGGTCGCGACCCTCCGCGTAGCGGAGCGACCGGAGGCAGTCATTCCGCGTGGAGGACCTCGACCACGTTGGTGCGCGCCGCCCAGCGGCCCGGGATGAGCGCAGCCGCGACTGCGACGCCCACGCCGGCGAGCGGGATCGCGACCAGCTCCCAGGGCGCAAAAACGTTGTAGAGGGCGGACGGCGTGTCGTCCCCGCCGAGGTTGCTGAGCAGGTCGAATAGCTGCCTGTACAGCGCGACGCCCGCCGGCACCGCCGCCAGGCCGCCCACCAGCGCGAGGAAGCCGGCAGAAGCCGCCACCATCGCGATCACCTGCCGCGGGCTCATACCGAGCGCCTTCAGAGTGGCCGTTTCACGCACGCGCTCGCGGGTGCTGAGCAACACCGTGTTGAAGATGGCGGCGACAGCGATCAGCGCGATGAGGCCCGCGATCGCGAACAGGATGCCGCCGATCGTTGCCAGGAATGCGGTGTTGCCGCTGTTGGCAGGCTGGACGTCGAGCAGGTCCGGCTGAGCGGCAGCCAGGCGCTTCACGTAGGCGTCGACGTTCGAGCCGGGCTTGAGGGTGATCAGGTAGCCGGATGGATTGAGGTCCGGCGCCACCGGCGCGACCGTCGACCAGTCGAGGAACAGCTCATGGCCGCCGGGCCCGGCGATAAAGTCGTAGACCTCTCCCACGAGTCGAAGCCTCAGAGCCGCGCCGTGAAACGTGGCGGTGAACGTTTCACCGAGCGTGAGGTGGGCGTCCTGGACCAGGCCTCTGGGAGCCACCACGTCGCCTGGAGCCTGGATCCAACGGCCCGCGGTCAGCAGGTAGCCAAGCGAAGACGAGTCCCCGCGAAAGATGTCCGAGGAGACCGGATCGGCGATCCCTGGCACAGTGATGTTGGCCGTCGTTTGCGCCACCACGCGCTCGGTCTGGGGCTGTGAGGCGAACAGCTGCGTGGCCTCGGCGTCCGCAAGTGATGGACTCTTCTTGACGGCGACGTCGACGTGCCCGACGTGTCCCTCGTAACCGTAGATCGACGCGAAGCTGCGCGTCTCTCCGAGGGCGACGACCATCGTGGCGACGCCCACGAAGACGGCGATCACAGTCAGGATCGCGCGCACGGGACGCGACACCGCATCGCCGAGACCCAGTCCGATGGCGCGCGGCAACCCGACCCGTGAGGCCAGGCTCCGGAGCCAGCGGCCACTCTGGCCGCGAGGGGCCGTGGCGTTGGCGATCACGACCGCGGGCTTGAGCAGGCCGGCCCTAAGCGCCGGGATCAGCGCGGCGACGGTCACGATGAGCAGGGCGCCGACCAGTGCCAGCACGTCGAGAGCCGGCGAGTAGGACGCCTGGTAGGCGAGCCCCAGCGCCGACGAGCTGTTGGCCAGCAGCGGCTGGCTCAGGATCGTGCCGGCGGGGATGCCGACCAGGCAGGCGGCCGCCGCGGGAACCAGGATCTGGAGTACGAAGACGCCCACCACCTGCAGCGGCGTGAACCCAACCGCCTTCATGATCCCGATCTCGCGATAGGACGAGATGACGATGCCGGTCACGAGGTTGGCCACGATCGCCGCCGTCGCCGCGAGCGCGAGGAGGCTGAAGGCGGTCAGCACGCCGGTGAGGACCTGGTCCGGGACGTTGAAAACGCTGCGGAGGAGCAGGTAGCTGGTCGAACTCGTGATGCTGCCCGGCGGAAGCGAGGCCCGAAGCGTGTCCGTAACCGCCTGCAGCTGGGCGCTGGTCGGATCGCCGGCGAAGCGATAATCCATCATCAAGAAGGACGAGTCCGGCGTGGTCAGGGGTGCGATCGCCGAACCAAGGACCCACGCACGCCCGCCGCCGACGTCGGCGCGGACTTCGTCGACGTCCACCACCAGGGCCACGACGGTGAGGACGGGCGCGGCCGGAACGCTGACGACCTTGATGAGGTCCCCGACAGAGATGTGGTTGAGGTTGGCATACGAGAGCGCCAGCGCTATCTCGTTGTCCGCGACCGGCCAGTGGCCGGCGCTCATGCGGAGCTGCTCGACTTCGCCGTTCGGATCGTTACGGCCGTAGGCGGTCACCGCGTACTTGTGCCCGCCCGACTGAAACTGGAGGGCGGTCGCGGGATAGGGGCCGCCATAGGCGGTCGCCCCGATGAGCGATGGCGTCTGGGCGAGCGTGGCGGGATCGATCCGGCTGTCGAATCCGACCTGCAGGTGGGCGCCCTTCTGCGCATCAAACGCCGCTTTGTAGGGGTCACCCGGCTGAGAGATGAGCATCAGCGCTATCGCGCCCGTGGCGACCGCGAACAGCGTGGTGACGAAGATGACGGCCGTCTGCAGCCGCCGCCGGCGCAGGTCGCGCATGGCTTTGACGAGGACGGCGGTCATCGCGACGCCTCCTCGCTGCGGACGCGGATCACGTCTGAAGGAACCCGCTCAGGGCTCTCGAGGCGCGCGTCGTCGACGATCTCTCCGTCCATAACGCTGAGCACCCGTGCAGCGTGTCGTGTCGCGAGCTTTGCGTCGTGGGTCACCAGCAGGATCGTCTGCCCGTTTCGGTGAAGCTGGCCCAGGAGCTCCATCACCTGCTCGCCGGTGTTCGTGTCGAGCGCTCCGGTCGGCTCGTCGGCGAGGAGGAGCGTCGGATTGTTGATGAGTGCGCGCGCGATCGCGACGCGCTGCTGCTGGCCACCGCTGAGGCGCTCCGGATACCTGTCCGAGATGTCTGTGATGCCGAGCTGGTCGAGTAGCTCCCGCGCCCGCCCTGGCACCGCATTGCCTTTCAGCTGCGCGGGGATGAGGACGTTCTCGAGCGCGGTCAGGTTCGGAAGTAGGTAGAAGAACTGGAAGACGAAGCCGACCTGGTCGCGCCGGAACCTCGCCAGCCCCGCCTCACCGAGTTTGCCGAGGTCTGTGTCGCCTACAACCACGTTGCCTGACGTCGGCCGATCCAGCCCGGCGACCAGATTGAGCATCGTCGACTTGCCGCTGCCCGAGGGCCCCATGATCGCGGTGAACTCGCCCTTCTCGACGGTAACCGAGACGCCGTTGAGGGCGCCGGTGATGCCGCCCTGATAGACCTTGGTGACTTCGGTGAGCCGGATCAGCTCGGTCACTCCGTTGCTCCCCCCTCCGCCCCGAATCGCTCTGAAGAGAGTTCGTCCATCCATTTGAGATCTGCCTCGGTGTGAAGTAATGCGCCGCGCACGAGCCGCGCCAAATCGATGCGGCCGTCACGGCGCGCCCGTTCTTCCAGCTGGTTGAGGTCCCGCAGGCGCTGTAGGTAGGCGCGCTTCTGGCGAGCGAGCATTGGCTTCAGGTCGCCGTTCGCGACGCGAGTCGCGAGAAGGAGCTTCACGTAGATGTCCTCGTGGAGCTGCTGTGGCCCGGTGTCAGGCTGGGCGAGCCACTGGTCGAGCGCTTTCTGGCCTTCAGGCGAAAGCTCGTAACTCTGCTTGCCGCGGTTGCCGCGACGACCGACGGGTCGGACCAGCCCGTCGCGCTCGAGGCGCTGAAGGGTCGTGTAGATCTGGCCGATATTGACTTCCCAGGTCCCACCCAGCATCGCCTCAAAGCGGTTCTTCACCTCATATCCGTGGAGGGGCTCCCCCTTCAGGAGGCCCAGGACGCCGTACTTAAGCGACAATCTCTTGTCTATCCATACTCAGTATGCATGCACAGTATGCATACTGTGCTGGGCTTGTCAAGCACGGTCACGAGTAGCCGATCTTTGTCCGCTGGTAGCGGTTGAGGCTCGGCGTCGTGTCGACGGCCGTCTACGTATAGCTCACCCAGCCTCTGAACTGCGACAGCACCGATGACAGCGAGGTACCATTTCGGGACGCATAGCGGCGGCACCTCTAGAGTGATACGCCGGCAGCGAGAAGGGTGACGACAACGATCCCGCCGCTGATCAGTGTCAACCGGAATGCCAATTCCAATCGGTTCATGG
>DATBZR010000102.1:0-28356 GCA_036513095.1 Candidatus Dormiibacterota bacterium
CGCCGCCGGCGCTTGCACCGGACGGCCCTCGAGCTCGCCGAGCAGGGTCTCGATCGGGGGCCGGCTGCCCCAGAGCCGCCCGGTGCGCACGTTCGCGATCAGCCGCGCGCCCAATTCCCGCGCCTCCTCGACCAGGCGCTCGACCCGCTCCGCATTCCATTGACCCCGCAGCGGAACGCAACTCAGCTGACCGGACGATGCCGCTTCGATCGCCTGCGCGAGATGCGCGGCCGCCGTGCCCGATTGTGCGACAGGCGCCGTCGGAAGCTCGTGTCGATAGTGCGTCTGGGTGACCGCGCCAGGCGGCACGTCCGATCCGGCGTGCGCTTCGGGCAGCACCGTGCGCGCTCGCAGCGCGATCAGGTCCTCGTCGATCGGTTCTCCATCCCAGGCGGAGTACCCGCTCTCATTGAGCACGCGCGCAGCCCAGAACGGCCCACAGAGGTTGTCTTTCTGCTGCTCGCCCGAGCTCCGGACAAGGGCCGCGAGGACCTTCGCTTCCACCTGCTAGACCGTCCTCATGTAGCGGTCGCGCTCCCAGTCGGTCACGGTCTCGCGGAACGCCTTGACCTCCCATGCACGTGAGGTCGCGAAGTAGTCGCTGAAACGCTCGTCCAGCGCCTGCCGAAGGACCTTGTCAGAGTCGAACGCGCGAATCGCGCTCTCCAGCGAGCCCGGCAGCTCAGGGAGCTCGCCGCGCGAGTAGGCGTCGCCTTCGATCGCGGGCGGCGGAGTCAGCTTCCGCTTGATTCCATCCATCGCGGACGCGGCGACAGCCGCGATTGCGAGGTAGGGGTTCGCGTCCGCACCAGGCCGGCGACATTCCAGGCGGCACAGCTCGGGATGGTCTTTGCGCACGATCGCGCGCACCGCACACGAACGGTTCTCCACGCCCCAGCTCGCGTTGACCGGCGCGAACCAGCCAGGCACCAGGCGTTTGTAAGAGTTGATGGTCGGGTTCAGCAGCAATGAAGCCGCGGGCAGGTGCTCGAGCACGCCGGCGATCGCCGAGCGAAGGACGGCGGGAAGTGCATTCTCTTCCGAAGCGCGAAACGCGTTGACGCCATCGCTCCAGCACGACAGATGGATATGCCCGCTGGAGCCTTCTTCGCCCGGTGCCGACTTGGCGAGGAAGCTCGCGCGCAAGCCCATCGTGGCCGCGATATCTTTGACCGCCAGCTTGGTGAGCGCCGCGTCATCGGCGGCGCGAAGGGCGGGCCGAGCCCCGAGGTTGATTTCGAGCAGGCCGGGGCCGGCTTCCGTATGCACCGCGGACAGGTCGACGCCCAGAGCTTCGAGGGCGGGCACCAGAGCGCGGAGGAATCCGTCGAATCCGCCAAGCTCGCCCAGGCTGTAGCTCAGCCCGCTCGAGAGAGGCTTCGACTCGCCATTCCAAAGCCTCAGCTCATACTCGACCGCCGCGACCGCCTCATAGCCGAGCTCGGCAAGACCGGCCAGGACCCGGCGAAGGACCTCGCGTGAGGCCAGCTCGCACTCGCTGCCGTCGGGCCAGCTCGGCGTGGCCAGGCAGACCTTCCAGCCCGGCCTCCAGGTCAGCTCGTGAAGGGTGCTCGGGTCAGGCCGGACGATCAGGTCGCCCGCGCCGGAGCGGATCCCGAACTTGGTGTAGTCGCTGATCGGCGTGTCGGTCGGGTCGAGAGCCAGCAGGAGGTCGGTCATGACGGTGCCGTGGCGAAGCGCGGACTCGAACGCGGCCGGGCGCAGCGCCTTCCCCCGAATCGATCCGTTGACGTCGGGGATGCCCAGGAGAACAAACTCGCCGCCCTGCGCTGAAGAGGCGGCGTCTGACTCGGTGCGCAGCGTGTGCTTGGCCGTCACGCCAGTGGTGCTCACAGCTTCTTCTCGACCGCTTTCTCGACAGCTTCGATGGTGGCCTTGAATCGTTCGATCATCTCGTCCAGCTCCGCATCGGTGCTGGTGAACGCAGGCGCGAGGAGAACCTCATCACCGGCAAAGCCGTCCTGAGTCGAGTTCGTGGAGCTGACGAGCAGTCCGAGCTCGAACGCGGTGTCGTCGACCTGCGAGGCGACATCCAGCCCGTGCGGCAGAAACGACTTGCCGTCGCGAGGATCGACCAGCTCCACTCCGAGCAGAAACCCGCGGCCGCGCACCTCGCCGACGATTCGCGAGTCTCTCAATCCATCTCGCAGCTGCTCAAGCAACCGCGGGCCGCGCTCGCGTACCCGGTCCACCAACTTATTGCGCACGATGTAGTCGAGGACGGCCAGGCCCACGGCGCAGGGCAGCGGCGCCCCGTCCCAGGTGTGGCCGAGATCGAACTCCGCCGAGCCTTCCGCAAGCGCGTCGTAGATGTGCTCTCGGCACAAGATCGCGGCCAGCGGGGTGTAACCCGCTCCAAGACCTTTTCCGATGGTGACTATGTCCGGCTCGATGGGCAGCTGGTGTGCCGCAAGCCAGGTGCCGGCGCGGCCCATGCCTGTGACGATCTCGTCGAAGCAGATGACGAAACCGTGCTTTTCGCGCCGCTCCGCCAATCCGTGCCAGAAGCGGTCCGGGGGTGAGTACCCAGGCAGCGCCGCGGCACTCACCGGCTCGCAGAAAAAGGCGGAGACGGTATCGGGGCCGACCTCTTTCAGCGCCTGATCCAGAGCCTCGAGGGCGGCTTCGCCGGTCGGATCGAAGCGTGGAGTCGACGGCGGGATGTGCAGGTAGGCCGGCATGTATTCGGCATACGGGTCCTGCAGCGATCGCCGCCGGCCGCTCAACGCGAGCGTGCCGAGCGTGGATCCGTGATAGGCCTGAGCGGGCGAAATGATGCGCCACCGGTCGGGCTGCCCCCTGTCGACGTGGTAGGTGCGGGCGAGCCGCACCGCGGTTTCGTTGGCCTCTGAGCCCCCGGAGGCGAACTTGACCCGGGCCATCTCCGGGATGAGCTCGATCACACGGTCAGCGAGCTGCTCCTGTGGCTGGCTGGTGAAGTGATGGTTGTAGAAGTAGGCGATCTGTTCCGCCTGCGCCGCGGCCGCGTCGGCTATCTCGGCCACTCCGTGCCCGAGGCACGCCACCATGGCGCCGCCCGAGCACGCGTCGAGGATCCGCTCGCCGCCGGATGTCTCGAGCCAGACACCCTTGCCGCGCTCGATGCTCGGGTACGCCAGGTCCAGGAAACGAGGGAAGACGTTGGTGTCCTCAGAGCGAATGGTCGCTTGCGCCATGCTCTCGGCTACCTCCACACGCCACGCCGCCGGATGGCGGCAAGCACTGCCCGCAGACCCTGCTCGCTGTTGGCAACGTGCTCTTGCATCACGGTCTCGGCAGCGTCGGCATCTCCCCTCTCGATCGCCTCCAACAGCTCCTCGTGCTCGCCGGAGATCCGCAGGTGCCATGCCTCCGATTCGGGGAGAAGCGTCATCGCGTCGTTGAGGCGCATCCGAATCTCTTCGATCGGGCGAGTCAGGAACGCGTTGCCGGTTGCGCGCGCGACCGCCATGTGGAAATCGGTGTCGTGCCGCATGTAATCCGGCTCGCTCGCGGCGGCCGCCATGCCATGGATGGCTCGGCGCATCGCCGCCAGGTCAGCGTTTCGGCGCGAGCCCGCGGCCACCCTCGCCACAGCCGGCTCGATGATGCGCCGGTACAGCAGTAGATCCTCGAGCTCCTTGCGCTGCCGCATGACCCTGACGATCAGGTCGTCAGCGGCCAGGGAGTCTTCACCGGGATGCGTGATGAACGTTCCGCCAAGGCGACCGCGGCGGGCTTCGACCAGGCCCGCCGCCTCGAGCAGGCGCAAAGCGTGCTGGATGGTGGGGCGCCCGACGCCGAACATGCCGGCCAGCTCGCGCTCCGCGGGAAGCGCTTCGCCGGGCTTGATCAGGCGAAGCGCTATGTGGCGGCGGATTTGCTCCGCGACATATTCATGTGCGCGGACCTGGCGAATGCGCTCAAAGCGAACGTGGGACGCTGACGACCCGATGGTGCGATTGGCAGTCTTAACGGCCACGACCAGCTCCAGAGCCGACTCGCGCAACGTTCTCGAGGAACCGGTCGAACAGCCGAATTGCGGTGCGCCTCACTCCCGGGGCCAGCCGTTTGGTCTCCTCCAGGAGCGCATCCGGGTCGACGCCGTCACCGTCGAGCTCGTGTCGGTACGCGCGAACCCAGCTGTCCATGATCTCCGGCGTGACCTCGGGATGAAACTGAAGGCCGAGGCTTCTTCCGATGACGTAGGCCTGTGGGCCGACGTCGGTTTCCGCGATGAGTTTTGCCCCTGGCGGCAAGGTGAAAGTGTCGAAATGCCACTGGAACCACGGGCCTTCCGGTATGAGGTCGGGAACCTTCGTGCGCACAGTGAGCCAGCCGATCTCAGAACGGTCGGAGCGGAAGGACTTGCCTCCGAGCACGCGTGCCATCAGCTGGCCGCCGAAGCAGAGACCCAGGAATGGAACGTCATACTCGGCCGCCTGGCGGATCAGCTCCGACTCCCGGTGGATGAACGGAACCGAATCGTCGAAGGCCGCGAACTCCGACCCCAGGGACGCAATGAGCTGGTAGTCGCGGGGGTCGGGTATCTGCTCCTCGAGGTCGATGCGCAGGACGTCGATTTCAGCGTTGCGCTCGTCGAGCCACTGGCCGAGCAGGCCTGGAGGAGTCGGCTCTTCGTGCTGAACGATCAGGGCCTTGAGCTTCAGTGCCGCCATCACGCAGGCCTCGGTTCGAGCTTGGCTTCGAGCTCCTCGGCGACCTGACGGACAGCACCCGCGAACCGCTCGACCATCTGGGCCAGCTCCTCATCGGTGCTTGTGAAGGGCGGAGCGAACAGCGACTGGTCGCCGGCGAACCCATCGCGGGTCGGCATCGTGGAGTAGGTGATCAGCCCGCCCTCGAAAGCGACATCGTCTACCCTGCCCGCCGTTCGGAGCTCTGGCGGCAGGAACGATTTGCCGTCCCGCGGATCGACGTACTCGACTCCAAGCAGATAGCCACGACCTCGGACCTCATGCACCATGGGAACGCCATTGAGAGCGGCGGCGAGCTCGTCGCGCAGCCGTGAGCCGCGCGCGCGCACGCGGTCGACCAGACCTTCCTTCTTGAGCACGTCGAGCACTTTGAGACCGACCGCACATGACAGCGGCGCGCCGTCCCACGTGTGGCCGAGAGTGAACTTCCTGGATCCAGCAGCGATCGCGTCGTAAACATGCTGCTTACAAAGCACCGCGCCGATTGCGGCATAGCCGGCGCCCAGGCCTTTGGCTGTGGCGATGATGTCCGGGACGATCGGAAGGCTCTCCGCAGCAAACCAGTAACCGGTGCGCCCGACGCCGGTGACGATCTCGTCGAAGCAGATCAGAAAGCCGTGCCGCTCGCGACGCTCCGCAAGCCCCTCCCAGAACGCATTGGGCGGGCTGTAGGCAGGCAAAGCGGCGGCGCTGATCGGCTCGCAGAAGTAGGCGGACACCGTGTCGGGGCCCGCGGCTTCAAGAACGCGGTCGAGCGCCTGAAGGGCGGCCTGGCCGGTGGGATCGAAGCGCCACGTGCTCGGCGGGATGTGCAGATGGGTCGGCATGTACGGCTCGAAAGGACGCTTGAGACCTGGTCTCCCCGTCAGGGCGAGCGTGGCCATTGTCGGGCCGTGATAGGCCTGAGCCGGCGAGATGACCTGCCAGCGCTTTGACTCGCCGCGGTCGACGTGGTACCGGCGCGCGATCTGCAGCGCCATCTCATTGGCCTCGGCGCCGCCCGTGACGAATCGAACGCGCGTGAAGCCTTCTGGCGCAACGCCCACGAGCTCGCGAGCGAGCTCCTCCTGGGGCGGGTTGGTCAGCCGTTCGTTGTGTACGTAAGCAAGCTTTTCAGCCTGCGCCCGGGCCGCCGCGATGATGTCGCGCCTCCCATGGCCAAGCGTCGCGGCCATCGACCCGCCGCTCATGGCGTCCAGGTAGCGCTTGCCTGAAGCGTCCTGCACCCACACGCCGTCGCCTCGAACAAGGACCGGATAGGAGCGGCTGAACTCCAGCGGCAGGACGTGCGTCGACTGACTGACGACCACGGCTTCCCTGGCTCCGGCCATCCCCGCCTACCCCTCCAAAAAGGCTCCTGAGCGCCGTCGTTGGCGATAAAAACTCGAAGTGGACCGATACTATCATTGCAAAGGACCCCATATATGCCCATTCATCGACAGGGTTCCGAAGGGAGGGGAAATGACTACCAGGACTGGGACGTTGAGGGTGATCGAGCCCGCGACCGAGCAGGTGCTCGCGGAGCTTCACGAGGCGACCGTCGAGGAAGCTGACCAGGCCGTGGCCCGCGCGAAGGCCGCCTACCCCGCCTGGAAGGCGTTGTCACCCAAGGACCGCGCGAACCTCATGCGCCACATCGCGTCGGCGATTGAAAAACATTCCGAGGAGCTCGCTCAACTCGAGGCGCGCAACGTCGGCAAGCCGATCAGCGACGCGCGCGGCGAGGTGGGAATGGTGGTGGACGTCTTTAACTACTACGCCGGAGCTCCCGAGCGTTTGGCCGGCAAGACGATCCCGGTCGCAGGTGGCGTGGACATGACGTTCCGGGAACCGCTCGGCGTCGTGGCCCTTATCGTGCCCTGGAACTTCCCCCTCCCCATCGCAGCCTGGAAGGTGGCGCCCGCGCTGGCGGCCGGAAACACGATCGTCCTGAAGCCGGCCGGGCTCACACCCCTGACCGCGATCGAGCTCGGGCGCATCGCGCTCGAAGCGGGCCTGCCCGATGGCGTCTTGAACATCCTGGTCGGCGCGGGCCGGGTAGTCGGCGAAAGACTCGTCCAGCACCCGGATGTCGCCAAGGTGGCTTTCACCGGGTCGACCGAGGTTGGCAAACACATCGGCGCGCTTGCCGCGCAGCAGATCAAGCGCGTGACGCTGGAACTCGGCGGCAAGTCGGCGAACATCGTCTTTGCGGATGCCGATCTCGAGAGGGCCGCCGCGACGGCGCCGCTTGCCGTGTTCGGCAACGCGGGCCAGGATTGCTGCGCGCGATCGCGGATCCTGGTCGAGCGGTCGGCGCTCGACCGCTTTATGCAGGCGCTGGAGAAGTCGATCAAGGCCCTGAGGGTCGGTGACCCGCTCGACGATAAGACGGAGATGGGGCCGCTGATCTCGGCGGACCAGCGGGCAAAGGTCGCGTCATATCTGGACGACGGAGCGAGGGTGGCGATCCGAGGTTCGGCGCCGCAGGGTCCCGGTTACTGGTTCCCGCCGACGGTTCTATCTCCTGTTGCGAACACGGACCGCGCCGCGCGCGAGGAGATCTTCGGACCGATCGCGGTGGTGATCCCGTTCGAAGATGAGAGCGAGGCCATCCAGATCGCGAACGACACGATCTACGGACTCTCTGGATCGATCTGGACCAACAACGCCGGCCGGGCGATGCGTGTCGCACGGGGGTTGGAAACCGGGACGATCTCCATCAACTCCCACAGTTCTGTGCGCGTGACGACCCCGTTCGGAGGCTTCAAGCAATCGGGCATCGGGCGCGAGCTTGGGCCTGACGCGCTGGAGTATTACACCGAGCTCAAGAACGTCTTCCTCTCGACCACCTGATCGTGCGCGCAGTGCAGGTCACGCGCTTCGGAGGACCCGAAGTGCTGAGGGTGGCCGAGGTGGAGCAGCCCGCGCCCATCTCGACCGAGGTCCTGGTCCGGGTCATAGCGGCGGGTGTCAACCCGGTCGACTGCAAGACGCGGCGCGGCGAGGGCGTGGCGCGCTGGATGGGACCGCCTCCATTCGTCGTCGGCTGGGATGTTTGCGGCACAGTCGAGGCCATCGGCTACGGCGTGACCCGCTTCCAGGTCGGCGACGTTGTGTACGGGATGCCTCGATTCCCGCGTTCCGGCGGTTGTTACGCGGAATACGTCACCGCGCCTTCGAGGCAGTTCGCCCCTGTTCCTGAAGGCATCTCGCCCGTGGAGGCCGCCGCTCTCCCCCTCGCCGCGCTCACCGCGTGGCAATGCCTGGTCGATTCGGCTCAAATCAAGAGCGGCGAAACGGTGCTCGTACACGGCGCCGCGGGAGGCGTCGGTCACCTTGCGGTTCAGATCGCCGAATCGCGCGGTGCGCGTGTTATCGCCGGCAACCATCGAGGCGATCGGGACGCCCTGGCGGCCCGGAACGTCGATGTCGCTCTTGACCTCGTCGGAGGCGGCGAGACGGAGGCGCTCCTCGCCACGCTGCGAGAGGGCGGAATCCTCCTGGCGGTCGCCGACGGCGCGGACGAGAGACTCAAGGCCCAGGCGATTGGACGCGGTGTTCGCCTCGTCGAGCCCCTGGTTGAGCCTGACGGTTGTGGTCTGGAGGCGATATCGACTCTCGTCGAGTCAGGCCGCCTCAAGGTGAACGTCGAAGAGGTCTATCCCCTCGAGCAGGCGGCCCGCGCGCATGAGGCGCTAGAGAGGGGCGGGCGGAAGGGCAAGCTGGTCTTGCGCGTCTAGATGACGATCGCCGTCGGTGCCTTGCTGCGCGCCATTATCTTGAGATACGCATGAAGATCGCGGTCGCCCAGCTCAGCGCGACGATGAGCAAGCCGGCCAACTTCGAACGGATCGCCGACCTGACCGCTCGCGCGGCGGACGCCGGCGCCAGGCTGGTCGTCTTTCCCGAAGGGGCGATGTGTGATTTTGGCACCAAGACCGACGACCTGCACAGCGTGGCCGAGCCACTCGACGGACAGTTCGTCGTGGCGCTATCCAAGCTCGCGGACCGATTCGACTTGACCCTGGTGGCGGGGATGTTCGAGTCGATTCGGGGTGAGCACCTGATCTACAACTCAGCCGTCGTGGTGGCTCCGTCCGCGGGCCTTGCCGGCGTATATCGCAAGCACCACCTGTTCGACGCCTTCGGTGAGATCGAGTCGGAAAGGTTCCGCGCCGGCGATGAGGCTCCCCTGCTCGTCGAGATCGACGGTTTCAAGGTTGGAGTGGTCATCTGCTACGACATGCGGTTTGCCAGCTTCATCGAACGCGCCGGCGACGGGGGTGCCGACGTCATCGCGGCGCCGGCAGCATGGGTGGCCGGCCCGCTGAAAGAGGAGCATCTCGGCGTCGTCGCTCACGCGCGCGCGATCGACAACACGGTGTACGTTGCAATCGCTGGGCAGGGCCCGCCGGCTTATACGGGGCGCAGCGTGGTCGTCGATCCGCTAGGGGTCACCCTCGCAGGCCTCGGAGATATCGACGGCGTCGCCACCGCCGAGGTCTCACGCGACCGGCTCACGGCGGCTCGAGCACGGCTTCCGGTCCTCGCGCAGCGTCGCGCCGATGCAAGGCGTGCCGTGGGAGTGCCGGGCTACGACGACCCGGCAGCCAGCGCCAAGCGCAGCTGATCGTCGAGCGGCTTGCCCGGTACGAAGACGCCGTCAAGCGCGGCGGTCCCGATCGTGAAGGCCCAGACACCGAGGTCGCGCAGGGTTTCAATCCTTTCTATCGAGTCGACCGAGCCGGCACAAATGAGTGGAAGCGATGTGGCGGCGCCGACGCTACGCACCAATTGGGGCACATCGCCGTCGTATCGGTACGCGAGCAGGTTGATCCCATCCACACCAAGCTGTTCGACTCGCTTGGCGTCCTCAACGATGTCGTGAATCGAGCCCCTGAGCAAGCACGGGTGCCCAACGATCGAGCCGATGTAGGGAAAGAACTTCATTCCCGTGCCGGCGATCACCTGCTGAATCCGCTCAACGGCGGTTCCACCAATCACGTAGTCGGCGGCGACCTCGACAGCGGCGCGAGCTGACTCCTCCATCGAGTCGTCGCTTTCCGAGACCACCTCGAGGTAGCTCGTGTGCCCGTGGGATCGGATGTCTCCGATCAGCTCGGCCAGCTCGGGCTTTGGGAGCCCCACGTCCTTACAGCCGACGTGCCTGAGGCCCAGATCCGCGATTGAGGCGTAGACCGACCGAGCGTCTGGGACGGTCTCGTCGTTGCGGGTCAGCATGAAGATGAACTCAGACACCAGCGACTCCTTTTCTGGCTATTCTATCTGCAAGTTGTCGGACAACTGGTCGCTGGATCTGGCCGAGTTAAAGCTCCGTCTTCGCTCCGCGCCTGATGCGGCGCTGCTCAAGCCGCTCGGCATCGAAGCCGTGGCTCTGGGTCCAAATGCGCTCGACCAGCTGCCGGAGCTAGCGGCCAGATTCGCGGCTTCCAGCGGCCACAGCCCGATAGCCGTGCTTACGGACTCGGTGGCCAAGCGCCGCGGAAATACCGATCTCATGTCGGCCGTGGAACAGCGGTTGGAAGGCGTGCGCGAGATTCGGCGCGCCGTTCTTCAGGGTGAGGAGCTCCGGGTGCACGCCGACCGCGAGACCATCGACCGGGCCGCGGACCTGGTCGCCGGCGCGAGCTGCATCGTCACCGTTGGATCAGGAACCATGGCCGACATCGGCAAGGCGGTCTCCGCCGCCCGCGGCGGAATGCCTCACATCGTCGTTCAGACCGCAACCAGCGTGAACGGCTTCGCCGACGATCAATCCGTCCTGCTCCTCGACGGGGTGAAGCGCACCACACCAACGCGATACCCCGATGCCCTGATCGCCGACGCGGAGACCCTGGTCGGCGCTCCCGCTCTGCTCAACCTCGCGGGAGTCGGAGACCTGCTCGCGATGTTCACGGCGCCGGCCGACTGGGTCCTCGCGGCGGAGCTGAGGATGGCGGACTCGTTCGCGCCAACCGCCGTGGCGATGGTTCGCGCCCATGGAGATTCGGTTCTCAAGGCGGCTCCACGATTGACCGCCGGAGATCCATCTGCTGCCACTCTCGTCGCGAAAGCATTGACGCTGAGCGGCATCTCGATGGGCATCGCGGGTACGACTGCACCCGCGTCCGGGATGGAGCACACGGTTAGCCACCTCATCGAGATGGCCATGAACAAGCGCGGGCTCGATGCTGCCTTCCATGGAGCTCAGGTTGGAGTCAGCACGATCGTGAGCGCGCTGCTGTGGGACAAGGTTCAGATCCACCTGCGAACAGAGGAGCATCCACGGTTTCTCTATCCGAGAGCCGACGCGATGGAACAGCGGGTGCGCGCCGCCTTCGCCGAGCTCGATCCGTCTGGGGCGATGGCCGATGAGTGCTGGAGGCTGTATTCGCGAAAGCTGGAGCGCTGGGCCGCCAACCGCCTGCACGTCGCCGCGCGCGACTGGAGCGAGCTCACCGCCAAAGTTGCCCCGTTGCTGAGCCGGCCACGCGACCTGGTCGAGAGCATGGCGTCGGCCGGAGCGCCAACCCGATTCAGCCGGCTGCAGCCGCCCGTCGAACCGGACCTCGTCCGCTGGGCGCTCGAGAACTGCCATTTGATGCGCGACCGATTCACGGTTGCCGACCTCGCCTTCTTCCTCGGCATCTGGAGCAAAGCCCACGTGGATGACCTCCTGGCCGACGCCTCGACATTGGGCGGCGGGCTTTGAGCGCCTCCGCCGAATCCGCCCCCCGATTCGGCCCGATCGCCAGGAGCTTTGCCGGTTACGCATTCGACCTCGACGGCACGCTGTTCGTGGACGACTCGCTGCTGCCGGGGGCGGCAGAGGCGATCAGCCGGATCAGGTCTGGCGGTGGCCATGTCGCGTTCGTAACCAACAAGCCGCTCGAAACGGCGGTCGACTATGCTGCCAAGCTCACAAGGCTAGGACTGCCTGCTGATCCTGGCGAGGTCGTGACCTCGATCGACGCCCTCGTCCTTTATATGCAGAGCCGCCATCCCAGCGCCCGAGTGATGGCGATCGCAGAGCCGGTCGTATTCGCGGCCCTGGCCGGAGCAGGCTTCCGGGTCACCGACGATCCAGGCGCGACCGACGTCGTGGTCGTCGCGTTCGACAGGACGTTCAACTACGAAAAGCTCACGGCCGCCTACCGAGCGGTGCGCCTGCACGGAGCAGCGCTGGTCGCCACAAATCCTGATCCCTACTGCCCGACGTCAGACGGAGGCATTCCTGACTGCGCGGCGATGCTCGCAGCGGTTGAAGCCTGTACCGGAGTCAAGGCGGAGGCGATCGTCGGCAAGCCGAGCCAGTACATGGCTCATGCGGTATTGAAACGTCTGAACGTTGCCGCGGGCTCTGCGGCGATGGTCGGCGACCGACTGGCGACGGATATAGCGATGGCAAGGAGCTTCGGCCTGACCGGGATCCTGGTGCTGACGGGCGACAGCAAGCTCGACGACATCTCCGCGTCGCCATTCAGGCCCGACTATGCGATCGACGGCCTGGACCACCTGGTTCCAGCTGGCTATGAGGCACCCCGTGCGTAGAGTCGGGCGTCCCGATCTGAATCGACATCGGACTGCGCTGCCACAGCAAATCGCCGGTGCGCTGCGCCAACAAATCCTGGCCGGCGCCTCCCGGCCCGGGGACCGGCTGGAAACGGAGCCGGCGTTGGCCCGTCGCCTGGGGGTTTCCCGATCAACTCTGCGTTCCGCGATCGCTCTGCTCGAGGATGAAGGGCACATCGAGCGCAGGCATGGAGCCGGCACGTTTGTCACGGCCCGGCCGGTACTTCGCAATGACCTGGGCCAAAACTTCAGCGTCACCGACATGATTTCGGCAGCCGGGCGGCGCCCCGGAACTGCGGAAGTGGAGGCCGACCTAGTAGCCGCACCGGCGGACATCGCCTTGCAGCTGCAAGTTGAGGCGGACACGCCTCTGAGCCGCCTGCGGCGCGTGCGGACCGCCGATGGACGCAGGGTTGTCGACTCGACTGACTGGGCGCGCGCCGAGGACCTGTCGCCAAACGAGTTGAAGGCCCTTGCGCGTGGGTCGATCTACTCGGCTCTTTTCCGCCTGGGTCTCGGCATCCAGCACGGAGTGGCTCGGATTGAGCCTGCGATCGCCGGCAGGGAGCTTGCCGCAAGGCTCTCGATCGCACGCGGGACCCTCCTGTTCGCACTCCACCAGGTCGACTACACGGAGGCCGGCCGGCCCGTCCTGGCTTCCCTCGAATTCCATCTCGCCGAATTGTTCGAATTCACCATCTACCGGCGAGGTCCGCGTGTGGTGGAAAAGAGGGCGCGTGAGTGAGGTTGTGATCGGCGTCGACGTCGGATCGTCAGGCACTTGCGCACAGGCGATCGACGCTTCGGGGGCTTTGTTGGCGTCCGCGTACCGGTCATACGACGTTTCTTACGTCCAGCCAGGGTGGGCGGACCAAGACCCGGAGGCCTGGATGAAGGCCGTTGTCGAAACGGTCGCGGAGGCACGCGCAGCCGTTCCTGGCAGGCGGATCTCGGCGATCGGGTTCGGTTCTCAGCTGGACGGGCTGGTGGCCCTCGACGATGCCGGCAAAGCACTTCGGCCAGCACTCATCTGGATGGACAAACGTGCCGGCCAGCAGTGCGATGAGCTTGCCAAGGGCCTTGACCTGGGCTGGCTCAGGAAGACCTCGGGGTGCAACCTGGATGCAGGCCACGTCGCGGCCAAGATCGTGTGGCTGCAGACCAATGAGCCCGCGGTGTTCGCGGCCGCCCGATCATTCGCATTGCCGGGCAGCTACGTGGCCCTGCAGGTGAGCGGGGTGCATGCGGTCGATCCATCTAACGCCTCGTCGACGATGCTGCTCGACGTTCGATCCCGGGCCTGGTCCAGGGAGCTCTGCGACGCATTTGAAGTCGATGTCGAACGGCTTCCACGAGTAAAGGATGCATCGACGGTCCTGGGCCATCCGCTCGACTGGTTTCGTGAGGCAACCGGCCTCGACAGGTCGACGAAGGTGGTGCTCGGATGTGGCGACGAGATGGCGGCGACTCTCGGCGCAGGTGTGATCGATGCAGGGACAGTCTGTGATGTGCTCGGGACGGCTGAACCCGTTTGTGCCGTAACCGCGCGACCGGTCAACGATGAGTCAGGCGTGGTGGAAGCGCACCCTCACGCTGACCCGGACAAGTGGCTGCTCGAGAATCCAGGCTGGCTGTCAGGGGGTGCGTATCGCTGGTTTCGAGATGAGCTCGCTCGCGGCATGAGCAGCACCGATGGAAATCAGAAGGTTTCATATGAGGCTCTCAACGAGCTGATCGCCGAGTCGCCGGCGGGGGCTGACGGCGTGATCTGGCTTCCCTTTCTTGGTGGCGCGACAGCGCCGGAGTGGAACTCGAGTGCGCGCGCGGTTTGGTTCGGCCTCACCGCAGCTCACGGACGGTCACACCTGGTCCGCGCACTTCACGAAGGCAATGCCTTCGCGTTGAGAGACGTGATGCAAGCGATGACGTCTGCCGGGGCAACACCGAAGAGAATCATTTGTGTTGGCGGAGGAGCGCGGTCGAAAGTGCTTCGATCGATCAGGGCCGACGTCACAGGGCTGCCCGTCAGCCGATGCGAGGACGTCGAAACGACTGCGCGAGGGGCCGCCATCCTGGCGGCACTTGGCGCAGGCCTGCACCTGTCTGTCGCATCGGCTTGCACAGCGATGGCCAGTCCAGCGGTGGACGAGATCCAACCCGACGAATCGCGCCACGTGTTGTACGTGCAGGTTCATGCGAAGTACAGGGAGCTGTACGCGGCGCTGAAGCCGTTGTTCGCCAAGACCTAAACGCACACCAGATTGGCTCCGCTTAGTGGACGCTCTTCGAACTCGGTTGCTGATACCGGGGCCAGAAGTGCTTCAGACCATTGACCGTTGCCGGTTTTCTGCGAGTTTGCTGGCTGGGCCGGCGACGGTCTCGTGATTAAGGCCATGGGAGGGGTTCGACTCTCGATCGGTGGGCCGCGGTTGGCTCCAACCATCTACCTCCCTGAGCGCTGTGCTTACAAGAGTGGGAGGCTGACCATAAGGCGGGTGTTATGTGGTCTGAGACCCCACGCAGGGGAGTGATCGCCTTCTCTCTGTGACAACGCTCGGAGACAGATTATCGGGATCTATGCAGGATCGCAGCTCTCCTAAGCCGCACGGGCGTGCCACTGCGCAGGCTGTTCGGAATCTCCGCGATGCGGTCCACATGGTCGATCAGGTCTCGAAGTGCTTCGTCGTCCGCGTCGCCGTTGAGTTCGACCTCGTAACTGACCTCAGTCGATACCGCCGGATCACCCACGAAGTCTCCGTCGACTCTGACCACAACCTGATCCAACTTGATGCCACGTCCGAGCGCTTCGCGGAAAAGGTCGTTTGATATACAGCCGGCGATCGCCAGGTACAAGAGCTGACCACCGTTGAAGCCGCGGCCCCCGCCGCCCGCCTCAGCTGGTCGATCCACTACCAGAGTGAATTGACCAGCGCTTCCCAAAGCCGTTACCTGGCCGGCGACATTTCGAGTTTCTACCTCTAATGGCATACCAAGAGCACCTTAGAATGGCCCGGCACTGTCCGTAAGGTGGCTGGAGCCCGTGATCGAATCAGATCGAACATGCGCCGATTATTGCGTACACGAGTCGTACCGACAGATTGCGGTGGCCAACATCGAGGCCCGGAAGTCCTGCCCGACGATTGCTTCCCTCCGCGCTGGAGCCGGTGGTCGTTCCACGCGCAACCGAAGTTACCGCAAGCCCGCCACAGGCTTGGCAAGCTCCGTCACTCCTCGTTCGATCCTCGTAGCGGCTCCTAAACCTGGAAACAACACGTCGAGTCCTGATCTATCCGGCCAATGGAGGCCCGTTACCATCACTCGCAGACCCTCACAGGTCAGAGTCCAACACGGATTGCTGGTATTCGAGTGGTAAACGAGAAGCTCGCCGGCCGCGCCAAGGTAACCGCAATTCGCGCTGCCTGTCAGCTGTTCGTGGATCCCGACCAGCGATTCCGAGGCGGGCGCGCCTCCCCGTAAACTCTTTGCCAACATCCGAAACGCGACCTCTGTATCCCCTCTACCTTGGAGTTCGTCCGTGAACTCTCCGCGGAATGCGTGATGCAGCTTGAAGAACCCGTTGTGAGCGAAGGCAAAACTTCGGGCGTCGTCGACGAAAGGCTGTGTGTCGGCGCTCGAGATAGTGGTGGGATCGGTCGGGCGCCTTAGGTGAATCAGAGCTCGAAGAACTTCGGTCTCGGCAAGGCTTTGCTTGGCTTCGATGTCTTCAGCTAGCGAAGTCGGACGTTTGTAGTAATCCAGCCCTGCGGCCGTGACCCAGGCGACTCCCCAGCCATACCCGGCAAAGCCAAGCGTCTCTAATCGCTGAGCCCGATTCAAAATGGGCCCGAGTGCAAAACTGCGATCACCGGTAACGGTCATCAGCTCGCACATACTTTCAGTCTCGCCCCCGCCATCCCTAGCTAACCGTCATCAGCATGTCGCCGTGATCATGGCACGCAAACGATTGGCGCATGCGGTACAACGGTTTGAAGACGGTGGCGCCGCAATGTGCTCCACGTTCTAGGATTCGGTGACGTCGACCGCACGCATGGGGGTGGCCAATGACTCGTCGATTCCGATTCGGCATCTGCACCGACCAGAACATGACCTGGGAGAAGAACGTCGAGCGGTGGCAGCTATTCGAACGGCTTGGCTTCGAGAGCGCCTGGGTCTGCGATCACCTTGTTCAGCCCAGCCGCCCGCAGGGACCGTACTTCGAGGCGTGGTCGTTGCTTGGTGGCCTTGCGGCGCGGACTGAGAAGATCCGGATCGGGGTGCTGGTCACATCCAACACATTCCGCCACCCATCTGTCCTCGCCAAGATGGCAGTCACCGTCGACCACATCTCCAACGGCCGCTTAGAGGTTGGGCTCGGAGCCGGATGGTACGAACCGGAGCACGAGATGTTCGGAATCCCCTTTCCGGAGACCAGAGAGCTGGTCGCGCGTTTCCGCGAGGCGGTTCAGGTCATAGACCGCCTCATGCGGGAGGACACCAGCTCCTTTGCGGGCTCGTATTACCAACTGAGAAACGCCCAGTCGCGCCCGCCCAGTATCCAGAAGCCGCGCCCTCCGCTCGTGTTAGGTGCGTTCGGTCCGAGGATGCTCAAAATCGTCGCCACGTACGCGGACACCTGGAATGCGTTCGGGACCCCAAAAGAGATGCGGGAGCGCAACCAGATGCTCGATGACTACTGTCGCGAGATCGGACGCGAACCGGACACGCTCGACCGCTCCCTTTATTACTGGGTGCCTACGACGGACGCTGACCCCTGGGCCTCGAAACAGGCCTTCTACGATGTGATCAACCCCTACATCGAGGCGGGCGTCAACCAGTTCATCCTTGACCAGCCTCGCGACGACCAACTCGACATGCTGGAGTGGGTGGCCGCCGAGGTGCTGCCGCAGTTCGCGCGCAAGGTACCCCACACAGTCGAGACGGCAGCGGCCGGGAAGATCGACACCTCGGACTGGAAGAGACCCCAGGACCACCTGTGAGCCTCCCGCCAAGGGTCGCTTTGGAGCTCTGAAGTGGGCGCTCAGCCCTGCAGTGTCTTTCTCGCCGCCGTCAGCACCCGCTCCAGCGACGGCAGGTAAAAGTCCTCGAGGGAGGCGGCCGGGTAGGGTATGTCGAACGCCGCCACCCGGGCGACGGGCGCGTCCAGGTCATAGAAGATCTCTTCCATCAGGGTCGCGACCACCTCTGCCCCGAAGCCGGCAGAGAGAGGCGCCTCGTGCACGACCACACAGCGCCCGGTCCTTGCCACTTCGGTGCAGAGCGTCTCCACGTCGAGCGGCACAAGGGTACGCAGATCCACCACCGAAGCCGAGACGCCTTCGTCAGCCAACCGGTCCGCCGCTCGGAGGCAAAGCTCGACGGCGGCGCTCCACGCAACCAGCGTGATGTGCTCTCCCTCGCGGACCAATGCCGCTTTTCCAAACGGCACGGTGTACTCACCGTCCGGCACCTCGGACCGTCCGACCCGGTAGAGCCGGTCTGGCTCGCAAAAGAGGACTGGATCGGGGTCGCGGATTGCCTCCAGGAGCAGGCCCTTGGCGTCATACGGGTTGGAAGGCATGACGATCTTGATCCCAGGCGTCTGGACAAAATGCGCCTCCACAGCATCCGAATGGAACTCGGGGCTCCGGATTCCTCCTCCGAAGGGGGCACGGATCGTGACCTGGCAGTGGTACCGCCCGCGCGAGCGCTGGCGGTACTTTGCGAGCTGAGGACCGAGCTGGTGGAACCCCTGGGCGCTGAAGCCGAGAAACTGGATTTCGGCCACCGGCACCATGCCCGCCAGGGCGAGGCCCAGCGACGCGCCGATGATGCTTGCCTCGGCGAGCGGCATATCGACGACACGCGCGCCGCCGAACCGCTCCACCAGCCCGCTGGTCGTCCGAAAGACGCCGCCCAGCTTGCCGACATCCAACCCGAGCACCATGACACGAGGGTCTCGCTCCATTTCCTCGGCGAGGCCGTTGTTGATCGCCTCGATGATGTTGCGCTGCGGCATGTCAGTCTGGCTGCCCACCAAGGAGCTCGGCGCGCTGCTGAAGGACACGCCGCGGCGAGCGCTCATAAATGTTCGCGAAGAGGTCCTCGGGGCCGGGGACCGCGGCTGCTGCAGCCACCTCGAGGGCCGCTTCGATCTCGTCGCGAAGCTCCTCGGTCATTTTGGCCTCGCGGCCCTGATCCCACAGGCCCAACCCGGCGAGGTACTTCTGGACCCGCTCGATCGGGTCCCGCCGGCGTGCTTCCTCCAACTCGTCCGGGTCCTGGTAACGCGACGGGTTGTCGGTCGTGTTGTGAAAGCCCATGCGGTACGTCACTGCTTCGATGAGGGTGGGGCCGTCGCCCGCTCTAGCCCGCTCAACGGCGGCAACCGCAACGTCGTAGACGGCCATGACATCGTTGCCGTCGACTTCGATGCCCTCGAAGCCGTATCCGGCCGCACGAAGCGCGAAGCTCGATGTCGCCGACTGGACCCGACGCGAAGTCGAAATCGCCCACTGATTGTTCTGCAGAAAAAAGACCACCGGGGCCTTCGTCACGCCGGCCAGGTTGAGGGCTTCGTGGAAGTCGCCTTCGGACGAGCCCCCTTCGCCGATGTACGCCAGCACCACAGCATCCTCACCCCGGAGGCGCAACCCCCACGCAAGGCCGGTCGCGTGCGGCAACTGAGCCGCGATGGAAACCTGGCTGGGCAAGACCTTGACTCCGTCCGGGATCCGGGCTGGTGCGATCTTGCCCATGTACTGGGCCGAGATGACTTCCAGCGGAAGACCGTGGTGGACGGTCGCCATCAGCTCGCGGTACTGAGGAACCATCCAATCCCGAGCTGGATCCACCGCCATCGCGGAGCCGATGATCGAAGCCTCCTGACCAGTTCCGGGAGAGTAGACGCCGAACTGGCCCTGCCGCTGGAGCGTGATAACGCGTTTGTCGTACAGGCGGGATTTCATCATCCACCTCAGCGCCGCGATCAGGAACTCCTCATCCATGAGGGACTGCACACCGGCCACGCGGGTCCCATCCGGAGTCAGTACTGAGTAACGCTTCTGCACGGCGCTATTCTTGCTCACCGCACCGACCCTTACGATGCAGCACAGAGAAGAGGAGGCGACTTGGCAAGCAACACCGCAGCGGTAGCGCTTAGCGCTGATCGCATCAACGCCCTGATCACGCGCGAGGAGGATGCCTTCCGCGCCGGCAGGCGGCGCTCCGACGAAGAGTGGCGCGAGGCGCGCCAGGTTGAGCCGCGCGGCGTGCCCTCCTCCCACCAGGACGCGGCGCCGCAGCCGATATTCGTCGAGCGCGGCCAGGGCAGCCGGATCTGGGACGTCGATGGCAACGAGTACGTCGACTTTCACAACGGGTTCGGGGTCATGGTCGTCGGCCACGCCCACCCGCTGATCGTGAAGGCGGTCAGTGAGCAGATCGCCAAGGGCTCCCATTTCGCGCAGCCAGGGCACGATGTGGCCGTGGTGGCGCGCAACCTGGCGCGGCGCTTCGGGCAGCCCCAGTGGCGGTTCAGCAATAGCGGGACCGAGTCGACCAACGACGCCGTCCGCCTCGCACGCGCCTTCACCGGGCGGGAACGCCTGCTCAAGATCGAGGCCTCCTATCACGGCCACCACGACTCCTTGATGGTCTCGGTCAAGCCCAACCCCAGACTGATGGGTCCTGCCGATGCTCCAGCCTCCGTGCCGCAGAGCGAAGGCATCCCGCGCGCCGTGGTCGATCTGGTAACGATCGTCCCCTTCAACGACTTGAAAGCGCTCGAGGCAGCCTTCACCCGCCACCCGGACGATGTCGCGGCCCTGATCGTGGAGCCGGCGATGATGAACGTCGGCATCGCGCTTCCCGACCACGGGTACCTCGAGGCGGCGATGGAGATCGTCCATCGCCACGGTGCGCTGCTCATCTTCGATGAGGTCAAGACCGGTGTCACGATCGCGCCTGGTGGCGCCAGCGAGCGATTTGGGGTTAAGCCGGACATCGTCGCCCTGGCCAAGGCGATCGGCGGCGGCCTGCCGTGCGGTGCGATTGGTGGCCGTGAAGATGTGATGGCCCTGATCGATGAGAAGCGGGTGAGCCAGATGGGAACTTTCAATGGCAACCCGCTCACGATCGCGGCCGCCAAAGTCACCTTGGAAGAGATACTGACGCCGAGCGCCTATGCCCATTTCGATGCCCTGGCCGAGGTTCTCCGGGGCGGGCTCGAGACGGTGATCGCAGAGCACCGCCTGCCCTTCCACGTGACAACCATGGCGGCGCGAGGAGGCGTCGGGTACCGGCCGGAACGGGTTCGCAACTACCGCGACTACCTCGAGATGGACAAACCCGCCGCCTATCTCGCCTGGCTATACCAGTGCAACCGCGGCGTGCTGATGGCGCCCGGCGCAGAGGAGAACTGGACTCTATCGGTCCAGCACAGCGAGGCGGACGTCCAGCGCTATGTTGATAACTTTGCCGAGATGGCCCGCGACCTGCGTGCCTGAACCGAGCATCGGTCTTACCTGCCTATCGGTTCAGGCGCCCCGAAACCGCTGAAGCACCCACCCCTTGTCGAGATCGGACACTTGATGAAACTCAACCTCTACCTTCTTGAATCTCCATTCGCCGTTCTCCTTGACGAAGGTGTCGTTGTAGATGGCGCTCATGACGACTGCGTCGGTGGCATCACCGCCTGAGGGGCGCGTCATCGTCGCGAGCTCGATCAGGTACCAACTGCCAGTGGCGGTCTGCCCATCGTCGCTCACGTTGACAGTCGGGCAGATCATGAAGTGGAGGGCCCACAGGATCTCCGAGCTGATCGTCGATTGAAACTTATGTATGGCGGCCTTTCCGTGGTAGGTCCCAAACGAGTTGCTCGTCCACAGTGAATCCTCCACGAAGAGACTGGCCATTCCGTCGGCGTCGTAGCCGTGGTCGCAGTAGTACGCATAGCGTGCCTTGAGATTCTTGATCGCCTCGATATCCTCGAGCCTTGCGATCCTTGCCTCCAGGTCCTCTCCAGTTCGCCTGCCTGCAAATTCACCCATCACGACTCCTCAACTTCGTAGCGGACGGTTCCTGGAGCAGGTTAACCAGGTACACGGTCGTCCTGTCGCTTTAGTCGCGTCGAAATGATGTCCCGACCCGAGCGCTCTGCTTCGACGTGCTTGACCCCCACCCGTCGGTTGCCTACGATCCACCCGACCGTGGCATCAATCCCGAGCCCCGCCGACGCGAGAGCGGCCCTTGTCGTCCGGGCCAAAGAGGATGGCATCTCCGAGATGTGGGTCATCTACCACGACCTGAGCGGCCGCGCCCACGTGAGGAGCGTTCCGCATCAACGCCTGGATCGGGTCCTTAAGGGTGGAGTGTCGTTCGCGCGGGCGAACATCGATTTCAACGTTCTCGATCACCAGGTGCCCGACTTTGTTTTCGGTGCGGAGACGGGCGACTTCCTGGCGGTCCCCGACCCCGCCACCTACGCGCGCGTGCCCCACCATCCGGGTGCGGCGCGAACCTACTCGTTCCTTCACGATGCCGACGGCCAGCCCTGGGCGGGCTGTGCCCGGGCCGCTCTCGTGGCGATGGATGCGCGGTACCTGAGTCGCGGCCTGGCGATGCGGGTGGCCTTCGAACCCGAGTGTTACCTGCTGGCCATGACCGATGAAGGCGCCCAGCCCGCGGCGCGAGCGAAGATGTTCTCACTCAACGCGCTCGAGAGCCAGCGCGTGCTGATGTCGCTGGTCATGACGTCCCTGGCGGAGATGGGAGTCGAGCTGGAACAGGTGGCTCCGGAATTTGGACCGGGACAGTACGAGATCAACATCGCGCATCAGCCCCCGCTCCGAGCCGCCGACGACTTGATGACGGTGAAGGAAGAGATGCGGGCACTTGCACGCGCGGCCGGCTTCATCGCCACCTTCATGCCCAAGCCCTTCGCCGGCATGCCCGGCTCAGGCCTCCATGTTCACCTGGGTGCGCTGTCAGTGGACGGAAGCAATGCCATGGATGGCGATGGCCCGGTCGGTCTCAGCCCTCTTGGTACGTCGTTCGTCGCCGGCCTTCTCAAGCACGCTCGCGGCCTGAGCGGTCTCGCGGCGCCAACCGTGAACTCCTACAAACGACTCCTTCCCGGGTCGTGGGCACCGAGCCACATCTGCTACGGCGGCAGCAACCGCGCCGTACTCGTTCGTGTACCTGATTCGGGCGGTAAGCATGTCGAGTTCCGAGCTGGCGACGGCACCGGAAATCCCTATCTAACGCTCATCGGTCTGCTCGCCGCCGGCCTGGACGGCGTCGAGCAGGGCCTTCTCCTCGGCGAGCCGACCCCGGACGACATAGGCCACCTCAGCGCGGCGGACGCGTCGGTTCGCGGACTTGAGCTGCTGCCGCGCTCGGCGCCGGAGGCGCTTGACGCCCTCGAGGCGGATGCGGTCCTCATGGACGCTCTGGGGCCGGTTATCGGCCCCGGCTTCCTACGGCTCCGGCGATCGGAGGTGGACGCGTACTCACTCGAGGTGGGCGACTGGGAGCGCGCCACCTATCTGGAGTGGTCCTGAGTTGGCTGTCGATATACCGCTTCAGAGAACCCCGGACCTGCTCGGTCTGGCAGATTAGGAGCTGAACAGATGCTTGAGCTGAACGACCTGCCGCTGATCGACCAGCACGTTCACATATTCAAACGGGAGTCGAATCAACCCACTTTCGATCCCTTGGCAATCTTCTCACTAGGTGGCGACTGGATCGAATTCCTCGATTCGGGCGGCCACACGCCAACTGACCACGAGAAGCGGCAGCTGACCATCAACCAGCAGCAGACAATGATTTATCACGAGGCGATGCACGCCCTTGCCCGCTACCTGGGTTGCGAAGCGAACCCGGAGGCGATCATCGCAGCCCGCGCCGCGAAGGTTGCCGACTACAAGGCGTATGTCCGCGGCATGTATCGCGACATCAATCTCGAGTCCAACATTGTCGATCTCGGCAACCCCAAGAACGTCAACCTCGAGGAATTCGAGGAGCTCACTGGAGTGCCCGCGTATGGGCTCTTCCGGATCGAGATCCTGATCGGCGAGCTGTGGGACCAGCACGACAGCTTGGCAGAACTCGAGAAAGCCTTCGACGAGCGGATCAGGAAGGTGGCCTCGGACCCGAAGATCATCTCCCTTAAAACTGTCATCGCCTACCGGACAGGTTTGGACCTCCAGCCGCTCACGGCCCAGGAGGTCTCCCAGTCAGTAGACAGACTCAAGCGCAGCCCCGATTCTGTCGGGTTGTTCGCAAGGATCCACGTGCCTCGCTCGACCCGGGACGACGTGAAGCGGGTGCGCGACTACATCCTGTGGAGAGCGCTCGAGCTGAGCATCGAGCTGAATCTGCCTTTTCAGATCCACTCCGGGATGGGCGACCAGGACCTCGACATCAAGACCGCGCGGCCGGGGCTGCTGGCAGCGGTCTTTCGTGACCAGACGCTTCGCCACGCGAAGATCATCCTTCTGCATGGCGCCTACCCTTTCTACGAGGAGGGGGCCTACCTGGCCACTGTCTTTCCTAACGTGTACCTCGACCTGTCCGAGTTCAACCCCATGATCGGGCCGGGCGTGGGCCGGGTGATCACGACCATCCTCGAGCAGGCGCCCTTCACAAAGGTCGTCTACTCGTCGGACGCTTTCGGTTCCCCCGAGCTCCAATGGATCGCGGGAAAGAAGGGCCGCGCGGCCCTCAGTTCGTGCCTTGGCGCCGCGGTCGACGCAGGCAACCTGTCGCGGGATGCAGCGCGAACCGCCGCCCGCCTGATCCTCGCCGACAACGCACGGTTGATCTACGGCATCTGAGTTAGAGAGCCAAGTGGACGCTCTTCGAACTTCTCTCCTCGTCCCGACCACTGAAATGCGCGAGATCCTGGATCACCTTGGGCTCATCGACACTTGGCCTGAGGGTTAGCCTGGGTTACTCATCCTGGATGAGCCCCAATAGGCCTGGCCACGGCGGTCGTAAAGACCATGCGGAAGCGTGCCTGGCCCGACAGCATCGGATCGCTGCCCCGTTGAGTCATGCTCAGCAAGAATATGCCGCGTCGGCCCAGCGCTTTCGGCGGGGCCGAGACGTATGACAAATAATTCCGACGGAGGACCGTTGTGACCAGCAGCGAGCTACTGATTGACGCGTTCGATCGAATTCCCGACCAGGTGCATGACGTTGTTAAGGGCTTAACTCCCGCCCAGCTGACATTTCGCCTCGACAGTGAAGCGAACTCGATCGCATGGTTGGTCTGGCACTTGAGTCGGATTGCCGACGATCACCTTGCCGAAGTTGCCGGCCAGCCGCAGGCGTGGACATCAGCCGGCTGGGCGAAGCGGTGGCGCCTGGCTCTCGACCCTGCTGACACTGGCTATGGACATTCCGCCGCACAAGTAGCCGCTGTGACCGGTGATGCCGAAATGTTGCTTGGCTACTTCGACGCCGTACAAGACATGACAACTCGGTTCGTACGAACAGTGACGGATTCCGACCTCGACCGAATTGTTGATAAGAACTGGGACCCGCCCGTAACTCTTGGCGTCCGGCTCGTAAGCGTTGCCGGCCACAACTTTGAGCAGGCTGCACAGGCTGCCTTCATCCGCGGCATCATCGAGCGCAGCGAGCACCACTGAGGCCTCAAAGAGTTGCGTCGCGAACGCCGCCACACACACAACGGAATCCCTGTCCCGGAGCCAGTTCGCCATTTTGCCCTGCGAAGCACAGAGCGTGAACGAGCTCGCCAGCCGGGTCGGCGCGAGCCAGGGATTCGGAAACCGCCGCTGGCGGGAGTTCGAAAGTGCCGGACTCGACACCGGCGCGCGCTCGAGTTGTTGTAGTATATTGCGACAATGCTGACAGTGCCTGAAGCCGCACGCCGTACAAAACGCGACCCGGAAACAGTGCGGCGCTGGATCCGTTCGGGCAGGCTTAAGGCGACCCGAATCGGCACGCAGCACATGATCGACGAGAACGACTTGGCGCGTCTCACAGACGATGCGACTCTGCCAATTCCACCATCTTGGAGTCGCACGGCCACTGGCGAGCGCATGCCTGACGTATTGGCTGCGATTCGCTCTTCGCGATCCGCTCGCTGACTTGCTAGTTGTCGACGCTGCAGTAGTAATCACCGCCTGTCTGTCTGAGACAGGGCTGAAAAACCTTGGCCGCGAAGAGCTCGTTGCGCCTCATTTGATGTGGTCCGAAGCTTCGTCCGTGCTGCATGAACTGCGGTGGCGCAAGGAAATCTCTGGCGAGCTGGCAAGCATCGCCCTGGAGAGGTTGGCTGCTGCCGACGTTAGCCCTCGACGGCCCAAGGGCCTGATAGAAGAAGCGTGGCGCGTTGCCGACCGCCTGGGGTGGGCCAAGACCTACGACGCCGAGTACCTCGCCTTGGCACGGTTATTGAGGTGCCGGCTCTTGACTACGGACGCGAAGCTGAAAGCGGGCGGGTCCGGTCTCGTGAACGTCATCGGACCAGCCGAGCTGTAGCCCCGGCTTTCAGAAGGCGACCCGCCGCCTTGCTGCGTCCACGGCCATCACTGCGTCCGACCCGATGGCTTGAGCTATCGATAGCCGAGGCTTATCAGCAGCAACTGCGCAAGGCCGGCTGCGGGCCGTAGATCGGTAGCGGCACTATAGAAGACGCGCGCGAGGCGGGGACCACCAACTGCGTCGAATCTCCAGGGCCTCACGGTCCCGAAATCTAGGCGGTCTCGTCCACCGAGACCGCTTTGGAGGGTTCTAAGTTCCGACTTTGCTGGAGGTTCATGACGTCCCGCCGGGGATCTCGGAACCAAGCTCGAGAACGCCTTCGACCGCCGATTTGAACGTCTCGCCCCGCAGCCGTTCCACAAGCAAGGCACGCAGCGCGAAGCACACCGCCGTGAACATCAGCAGGTGATAAAACCACCATCCGACTGTCCAGACGGAGAACAGCGCCATGCACGCTGCGGCCTCCGCTAGCAGGACGAATGCAAAGATCAGATCGGCCTGGCCCGGGAGTCCCGCCACTCGATAAAGGGCGGCCTGGCGAAATGCAGCGAAGAACAGCAGTGCGATGCTGCCGATCACCAGCACGGTGCTGTACGGCGGGCTTGACAGCGTGCTGGTGGACAGAAGGTCTGTGTTCAACAGGGCGATTCCGCCGTACACCGCGACGGCGATGAAAGTCACGACCACGAGCCACCCCGCCGGCCAGAAGGGTAGCCGCTTCTCGAGCCACGCCATTCCCGGCGTGAAGCTTGCTGCGAAGAATAGGGCCGGCACGGCCAGGCTGAAGAAGGCCGATATGCCGACCACCCTGTAGGCAGAGGCCTCGAGGCGGTCGGGCACGATAACTCCTGGGGTGAGCAGGCCGTGAACGGCGAAGATGCCACCCATCGACGTAAACCCGAGACAGATGAGAAGAACGCGATAGAGGCCGATCTGCGCGGTAGTCACCGCGAGAATCGCCGCAACCGCCGCCGCAAGCAGCGAAGCCGCCGAGACGATGTAGAAGTGCTGGAGCGACCATTCAGGAAGTGGCCGGTCGGCAAATAGCTTGAGCATGACGATGGTCAAGGGGATCAGGGTCAGGGCCGCAAGTATCAGAATCGGCCGTACAGGATCGCCCCTCCGCCCGGTCCAGTTCGAGGCAGCGCGGCGCACCACGCCAGTATGCCCTCGAGGTCCCGATGCGGGATTGGAACCCGGGGCCTCACCGTCCCGAAATCTAAGCGCTCTCGTCCACCGAGATCGATTTCGAGGGTTTTGAGATCGATTCGCGACATCGAGCGTCCCGTTAGGGGTTTCGAGCTGTTTCAGAGCCTCGGATTACTACATGAACTACTACATGCGAAGGTCCAGGTTCATGTCAGCGGGCTGGTCGAAGCCCAGGTTAATCGTCAGGTCGTCGCGGTACGGCTTCTCAGGGCCCTAACTTTCGCCAGATAGTCGAGGGCGACTCCGGCCATCGTAGAGCTGCCGATGGGAAGCGCTGATTCATCGATGTCGAAGATCGCGGTGTGCAGGGGTTTCGGCTCGGCCCAGCCTGGATTCTTGACGCCGAGCCACAACATCGCGCCCGGCACTTTCTGGAGCACGAAGGCGAAATCCTCCGCGCCCATCTGGGGCTCGGACATGTGCACGGCGTCCGGACCGAGGAGTGAGCGCGCGCTTTCGCCCAGCTGCTCGGCCATCGCCGGATCGCAGATCGAGGGCGGATATCGCATCTCAAAACCGATGCCAGCCGTGGCGCGGAGCGCCGACGCGACCCCGGTCACGACCTCGCGCAACCGCTGCTCGAGGTGAGCAAAGAGGTCGTCGTCGAAGGCGCGGATCGTGCCCTTCAACACGGCCTGGTCGGCGATCACGTTCGCGCGGTTGCCGGCATTGAAGCTGCCCAGCGTGACGACCGCGGGGATGGTCGGGTCGACCTCGCGCGACACCAGCGTCTGCAGGGCCAGCACGATTTGGGCGCCGACTACCACAGGATCGATCGACTGATGCGGGCGCGCGGCGTGGGCGCCGCGACCTTCGACGGTGATCGTGAACGCGTCGGCGCCGGCGAGCAGCGGGCCAGCGGCGTAAGAAACCTGACCCGCGTCGAGCTCCGGCCGCACGTGGAGCATGAAGGCGGCGTCGACCTTCGGGTCGCCGAGGACGCCGTCTTCGATCATTCGGGCGGCGCCCGCCCCGCCTTCTTCGGCCGGCTGGAACATCAGCTTCACGGTGCCCGAGAACTGCGACCGCCGCTCAATCAGGAGCTGCGCAGCACCCAACAGCATCGCGGTGTGGGCGTCGTGCCCGCATGCGTGCATCACGCCGGGGATCTCGGAGGCAAAAGGCACTCCCGAGCGTTCCTCGATCGGCAGCGCGTCCATGTCCGCGCGAAGCAGGACGCACGGACCGTCACCGCCCTCGCCTTTGATCTGGGCCACCACACCTGTCTTGGCGAGCCCGGCGCGGAACGGGATGCCGAGGTCGCGGAGGCGGGCCTGGACCAGTGTCGACGTCTGCTCCTCGTCGTACGCCATCTCGGGATGGGAGTGGATGGTGCGGCGGTCGGAGACAATCCTCGGTCCGA
>DATBZR010000103.1:0-17976 GCA_036513095.1 Candidatus Dormiibacterota bacterium
CTCCTCTCGCCTCCCCGCCCCACCGCCCCACCCGCTTCCCAGTCCTTTTTCCAGCGCGCCCGGTCTCCAGCCGCACTCCCAACACACCCCTTCCAAAGACTTCCCCCAGCAACCGCCGGACCCTCCTGCGGGTCGTCCGGCTCGTAGGCTGCAAGTGGATGCGGTTGGTCGCCCTCGTCATGTCCGCCTGCCTTATCGCCGCCTGTGCACCGAATTCCCCGGCCCAGGCGACGGCGAAGCACAGCCCCATCCCCACCCCCATCGCAAGCGAGCCCAATCCGACCCCCGACCCCTCGCCCGCCGCCGCCCCACCCCACATCTTCGTGATCGTCATGGAGAACCGCAGCTACAGCCAGGCGATCGCGAGCAGCTACATCTCGAGCCTCGCCTCGCAGTACGCGATCGCCACGGACTACCACGGCGTCTCGCACCCGAGCCTGCCCAACTACCTGGCCCTCACCTCCGGAACCACTTGGGGGATCGCCGACGACGGCTTTCACGCCCTCCCCGCCGGCGGTCTCGGCGCGCAGCTCACCACAGCCGGAATCGAATGGCGCGCCTACATGGAGGGCATGAGCAACGGATGCTTCCACAGCCCCTACCCCTACGCCCTGAAGCACAATCCCTTCGCGTATTACGGCAGCGCGTGCCCAGCGCAGGTCGTCCCCTTCACACAGTTCGCGTCGGACCTGTCCGGCAACACGCCCCAGTTCTCCTGGATCACTCCGAACCTTTGCCACGACGGCCACGACTGCTCGAGCTCGGTCGCCGACACCTGGCTCTCACAGACGGTGCCGGCCATCCTCAGCTCCAATGCCTGGCAGGACGGCGGCATGCTCGTGATCACCTGGGACGAGGGCGAGGACAGCGCCAACTCCGTCCTGACGCTGATCATCCGCCCGAACCCGGTAAACCACCGCAGCGCGAAGCCCTACGACCACTACTCTCTGCTGGCGACGATCGAGGACCAGCTGGGGGTATCGAGGCTCGGCCAGGCGGCTCAGGCCACGCCGATGACCGACCTCATCGCCATGCAGCCCCCGGCACGCCTTCGAAGCAAAGCCGGTTAAGCGCCGACCGTCTGTTTCCAGTGCGTGATCGAATCGAGAAAGTCGAGGTCCACCTCGACGCCAAGACCCGGTCCCTTTGGTACGTCGAGCCGTCCGTCGCGCAGCACGAACGGCGCCGTGACGTCGCGATGGAAGTAGCGGTCGGACGCCGAGGTGTCGCCGGGTAGGGTGAAGTTCGGCATCGCCGCCATCGCGACGTTGCCGGCGCGCCCGATCCCCGTCTCGAGCATCCCTCCCATCCACACGGGCAGCCCGTGCTCCGCGCACAGGTCGTGAATCCGCCGCGCCTCCAGGTAGCCGCCGACGCGCCCCGGCTTGATGTTGATGATCCGGCACGCGCCGAGCTCGATGGCATCAGCCGCGGCCTGCGCCGACGTGATCGATTCGTCGAGGCAGATCGGCGTGCGCACCACCTTCGCGAGGGCCGCGTGCGCCAGCACCTGTTCCTCGGGAAGTGGCTGCTCGATGAGCAGCAGGTCGAAAGGATCCAGCAACGCGAGATGTGCGGCGTCTGAAAGCGAGTACGCGGTATTCGCATCGACCTGCAGCGGCACCTTGCCAAATCGCTCGCGCACCGCGCGCACCGGCTCGACGTCCCAGCCCGGCTTGATCTTCAGCTTGATCCTCCGGTAGCCCTGCTCGATGTAATCGCCGACCGTCTCGAGCAGCTCCGGGATCGACTTATGGATGCCAACCGAGACTCCGGCGTCGACGGCCGGACGCACGGCGCCGAAGTACGAGGCAAACGATTCACCTCGCGCCCGAAGCTGTGCGTCGAGAATCGCCATCTCGATCGCCGCCTTCGCCATCTGATGCCCGTGCACGGGCCGCAGCACACGCCCAACGTCCTCGGCCTCCAGGCGCGGCTGGTCAAGCAGACGGGGCAGCAGGTGGTGGATCAGCACGTGCTGAGCGCCCTCCACGTACTCCGACGAGTAGGTCGGCTCCTCCCCTGCGACGCACTCGCCCCAGCCCTCGCCGTCGCTGGTGATCGCCTTCAAGAGCAGGACGTCGCGCTCCGTCTGCACACCGAACGACGTTTCGAAAGGCGCCACCAGCGACAGGTGGATGCGCCGCATCTCGACCGCGTGAAGCTTGGACCCCACATTCATGCGCTCAGGCTATCCAGGCGAGCGGACTCGTCGTCCGACAGCGCGATGTCGCCTGCCGCGACGTTTTCCTCCAGCTGCCGCACGCTCGAGGCGCCGGGGATCGCGACCACGTTGGGCTTCCGGATCAGCCAGGCGAGAGAAACCTGCGCCGGCGTCGCGCTATGCCGCTCGCCGATCTCGCGCAAGGCGGCGATGAGCGGTGCGAGACGCGCTCGGTTGGCGGCGCTGAAGCTGCTCCGCCTGCGCCTTACCAGGTTGCTCGGCGGCGAGTCCTGATACTTGCCCGAGAGCAATCCCTGCCCAAGCGGGCTGTAGGCGATGATCACCCGTCCGTTCTGCTGAGCCCACGGGAGGAGCTCGCGCTCGGGCCGGCGATCGACCAGGTTGAACAGCACCTGGTTGGACAGCACAGGCCCGCCGAACGCTCGCTCGGCTTCCTGCCACTGCGCGAGGTTGTGATTGCTGACCCCGACGTGGGCGACGAGACCCTGCTCGACCAGCCGTCGCATGCGCGGCATGGCGGCACGCGGCGGAAACAACGGGCTGGGCCAGTGCAGCTGATAGAGGTCGATCCGGTCGACCCCGAGCCGTCGAGCGCTGCCGCGAGCTCGCCAGGGCGTCATGAACGGCAGGCCGATCGGGAAGATCTTGGTCGCAAGGAACACCTCATCGCGGCGGCCGCGGATCGCCTCACCGACAATCCGCTCGGAGCGTCCGAATCCGTAGAACTCGGCCGTGTCGATCAAGTTCACGCCCAGCTCGAGGGCACGCCGCACGATTTTGCCGGCCTCGACGCGATTGTATTCGGCGCCGTAGCCCCACTCCGACGAGCCGAACTGCCAGGTGCCGAGCCCCACCGCCGACACCCGCACTCCACCGACCTCGACGTATTTCATCCGGCCAACCTGTCGAATACCATCTGCGACCACGATTCCATCTCGAGGTAGTGGATCCGCATCTCATCCAGCGTCAGGAGCTCACCGGCCAACTTCGTAGTTTCCCGGATCGCGATGTTGGGCGAGTCCCCGTCGACGAGGAATACCACGCCGAGGTGCACCTTCGACACTGGGGCCGACTCGTCGTTCAAGAGTCCTATCAGCTGCGCCTCGAAGCGTCCGTCATAGACCACCTCCTCCGCCCATTCCCGCTTGAGGCCGTCGAGGATCGGGTCGCCCGCCTCGAGGTCCCCCGGGTTGATGTGGCCGCCAATGCCGAGCGAGTACTGCTTGCGCAGACGCTTCTCAGACGAAGCGCGCAGGCGGTGGGTCAGGAAGTACCGGCCGTCATGCCGGAACACGACGTACGGGATGATCTGCTGGAAATTGGGGTCGTCCTCAACCTCGGCGCGCGGTTTGAAGAAGTGGCGCTCGCGGATCACGGCCTGGTGCCTTTCGAGGTCTTTGCTGACGAACCCGTGCCACGCGCCGTCGGGAAAGATGTCCTCCCGCTTCACGCACAGCACCTGTTCCGAAGGAGTCGTCATACCATCCGGACCAGGCCGCGGCCGAACACCGCGATCAGCTCCGCGGTGCGGTCGATGTCATCCTCGCGGACCGGCAGGAAGTAGACCCAGGCGGCGCGCTCGGTGTCTGTCGTGATCATGGTTCGCGCCGAATCGGCGCTCGGGTTGCCGCACGGTCCTTCGGCGTCAGCGACGCAGATCCTGCCGGCCAGGTTGACGTGCTCTTTTCCAATGCCTGTGTATCCCTCTCGGTGGGCGCCGAGCCGGATCACGAGCTCATCGCCCTTGACCTTGTCGAGGTCGTACAGCCCGACCGGCACCTGCAGCTGCACCGACAGGGCGTTGGCGACATCGACCAGCGAGTTGATGCGAGGCAGCGGCTCGCCCTTCTTCAGGCGCCGCAGGAGCGCTTCCGACGAGGGGCGGATCCGGGTCGGGTCGAGCCCGAAGTGCCTGTAGAGCTCCCTTGCCCGACCCACCGCGCCAACCTCGCCGGACTTCGCCACCTGCATCGTCCGGGCGACCTCCAGCTCGAAGTCATCGCGCGAAGCCGTCACCTCGAGCTCGTACAGCTCGAGCACGACCGGCTCGACGTCGATCTCGGTGCGGACCTTCAACACAGGTATTCGAGGTGGTCGAAGAACCCCGGGTAGGAGATCTCCACGCATTCGGCCCCATCGATCTCGGTCCGTCCGTCGGCGATGAGACCCGCCACCGCGAGCGCCATCGCCACTCGGTGGTCGCCATGCGCGCTCACCCTCGCGCCTTCGAGGAAGCGCGGCCCGTTGATCACCCAACCGTCCTCGACCGCCGTGACGTCCGCGCCCATGGCGACGAGCCCCTCTTCCATCGCTTCGATGCGATTCGACTCCTTGACGCGCAGCTCCGCCGCGCCTGAGATCACGGTTCGGCCCGGGATCTGCGTGGCGGCCACCGCCAGCACCGGCAGCTCGTCGATCATCTCCGCCGCCCTGTCGCCGCCGACGTGGATCGAGCGCAAGGCCGCGGCCGACGTAACCTCGAGATCCGCCACCGGCTCACCGCCCACGAATCGCGACTTCGAGAACTTCACCTGGAAACCGCAGCCGAGGAGGAGGTCGACGAAGGCGGTCCTGGTCGGATTCACGCCCACCCCGTCCAGCATGACGCGCGAACCCGGAACCAGCCCGGCCGCAACGAGCCAGAAGGCGGCCGCGCTGAGGTCACCGGGGATGTCCATGTCCAGCGGCTCGAGCCGGCTCGCGGGCTCGACCCGGACGATCAGCCCGTCGACCTCGACGGCCGCGCCCATCGCCTGGAGCATGAGCTCGGTGTGGTTTCGCGTCTTGACCGGTTCGGCCACCGAGCTCGCGCCGTCCGCGAAGAGCCCGGCGATCAGGAGGGCTGACTTCACCTGTGCGCTCGGTTTCGTCATCGTGTGACTGAAGCGGTGCAGTGGCGCCTGGCCTCCGACACGGAGCGGCGGCCAGCTCGCCCGGGCACCCATCTCGCGCAGCGGCGCGACCACCCGGTCCATCGGCCTGCGCGACAGCGACTCGTCGCCGACCAGCTCGCTCTCGAAGTCCTGCGCTGCAAGCAGGCCGGCGAGCAAGCGCATCGTCGTCCCGGAGTTGCCGCAGTCGAGGGGACCGGACGCCCTGTGCAGACCGTGCAGGCCACAGCCTTCGAGCGTCGCGCCGTCGAGCTCGGCTCCCAGCTCCTGCATGCAGCGCCGCGTCGACTGCACATCAGCGCCTGGCGACAGCCCGCGCAACCGGCTTCGCCCGGTCGCGATGGATCCGAGGATCAGAGCGCGGTGCGATATCGACTTGTCGCCCGGCACGCGGATCGCTCCGTCAAGCTTTCTCGCCCGCCGTACCGTGGCGATCATCGGTGCGCCCAGCGCTCGCGCACCGCCTGGGCCTCCTCGAACAGCTCGACGAGTCGGGCGTCGTCCGCCTCGAGATGGCGGCGCAGCCGTGCGAGCTCGGCGGTGATCGCGTCGAGCTGCTCGATGAGGTGCGCCCGGTTCGTGCGCGCCACTCCCGCGTAGAGCTCGGGGTCGCCCGCCGCCAGCCGGCTCATGTCGCGAAATCCGCCGGCCGCCAGGCGCGACGCCTCGGCCCAGTCGGAGCGCCGCGACAGGGCGAGCACGTAACCGACCGAGAGAAGGAACGCGGCATGGCTGACTCCAGCGATCAGCCGGTCGTGCGTTTCCGCATCCATCACGATCGGGTGCGCGCCCACGGCCTGGACGAGGTCGACGAGCGCGGGCTCATCGCGGGTCAGGACCCATGGCGCATCCTTGAACATGGTCGCCTCGGCAGCGTCGATGCCTGAGGTCTCCTTCCCGCACATCGGGTGGCCTCCGATCAGGTCGATCCCCGCCGCCGCCGCCCATTCCATCACCCCGGCCTTGGTGCTCGCCATGTCGGTCACGATCTTGCCCTGCGTCCTGCCCGCCAGGTGCGCGAAGACCTCGCGCATTGCGCGGATGGGCGCACCGATGACAACGACCTCGGCCATCTCGACCACGCTCGTGTCGGCGCTGGCGCTTGCGACGATGCCGCGATCCAGCGCCTTGCGCAGGGTCATCGAGTCCGTGTCGCTTCCGACGACGACGATCTCGGGCCGCGCCTCCTTGAGCGCGAGGGCGAACGAAGCGCCCATGAGGCCGAGCCCGACCACCGCGACTGTGGTCATTGGCCTATGCCAACTGCTTGGCCATCGCACCCAGCAGGCGCCGCAGGTCGGTCATCAGCAGATCGAAGGCCGCGAAGTCCAGCGACTGCGCGCCGTCCGACAGCGCCTGGTTGGGCTGCGGATGCACCTCCACGATCAGGCCGTGGGCGCCCGCGGCCACCGCCGCGAGCGACATCGGCCGCACCAGCGACCAGCGCCCCGTCGCCTGCGAGGGGTCGACGACGATCGGGAGATGCGATAGCTCTCGCACAAGCGGAATGGCGTTGAGGTCGAGAGTGAACCGCGTCGCCGTCTCGAAGGTGCGGATGCCACGCTCGCACAGGATCACATCGCGATTGCCTTGCGACAGGATGTACTCAGCCGCGAGCAGCCACTCCTCGATGGTGGAGGACATGCCGCGCTTGAGCAGCACGGGCTTTCCGGACCGCCCCGTCTCCTGCAGCAGGGCGTAGTTCTGCATGTTGCGCGTTCCGAGCTGAAGGATGTCCGCGTACCGCGCCACGAGCTCCACGTCGCCCGGGGCCACGACCTCGGTCACCACCTTCAAACCAGTCTCGTCGCGTGCCGTCGCCATCATCTTCAGCGCCGCCTCGCCCAGACCCTGGAACGAGTACGGCGAGGTGCGCGGCTTGAAGGCGCCGCCCCTCAGCACCGTCGCGCCCTGCTTCGCCACGTGGCGTGCGGTTTCGAGGAGCATCTCCTCTCCTTCCACCGAGCACGGGCCGGCCATCATGACGACCTCGTCGCCGCCGATCTTCACCCCGCCCACGTCGACCACCGTGTTGGCCCGGCGGAACTCGCGGCTCGCCAGCTTGAACGGCTTGGTGATCGGGATGATCTCGTGGATCCCGCCGAGATGCGAGAACGCCTCTTTGAATGCGTACGCGTTCCCGCCAATCACGCCGATCAGCGTCCGCTCCTCGCCCTTCGACAGCTCGGTCTTCAGCCCGATCTCGTGGACGCGGTCGACCACGGCGTCGATCTCCCCCTTGGTCGCTCCGTGCGACATGACGATGATCATTGGATCAACGTCCCCCGAAGGTGATCCAGGTCGGCCTTGATCGCTTGCGCGCCACGGATGTACGCGAAGCGCATCGCAGATTGCGGCAGGGGCGTGTTGTACAGAAGCAGGACTCGAACGCACATCCGCACCCCGCGCGGGTTGGGCAGCTGCACGTCCATGTCGTGGCCACACAGGAGGGGCACGTCAGTCCACCCAAGCCGGCGGGCGGCGTACGCAGGAAACTCCGCCGTCAGGTCATGGGTCGTGGTCAGGTACGCGAAGCAGATCTCCGAAGTGTCGAGATCGTTGAGGTGCACCAGCTCCCGGAGGAGCTCCTCGGTCGCCTCCGTGATCGCCTCCGCCGTGTTCGCGCCGGCGGTCGTCGCGCCCCTGATTCCTCTTACCGGCAACCCTTCAAAAGCTCCTTCACCAATCCGACCGGGTCACCGCCGCGGTCGATCTCGCTGACGATCGCGCTGCCCACCACCGCCGCGTCCGCGATGCCGCGGAGCGCCTTCATGTGCTCCGGTCGCGAGATGCCGAAGCCCGCGGCGATCGGCAGCTCCGTATGCCGTCGAACCTCCGCGAACAGATCTTTCATTCCGGGCGGCAGCTCCATTCTCGCCCCGGTGATACCGGTCACGGTGACGCAGTAGACGAAGCCGCTCGAGCGCTCGCATATCGATCCGAGCCTGTCCGCGGCGGTCGTCGGAGCGACCATGAAAATCGTGTCGAGGGAGGCCGCGCGCAGCCAGCCGGCCACCGGCTCGGACTCCTCCATGGGCAGGTCGGGAACGATCACGCCCGCCACGCCGGCCTGCGCTGCCTCGGCGGCGAATCGCCTCGGGTCGTGCGCGAGCACAGGGTTGATGTAGGTCATCAGGACGACAGGCACGCCCTCGGTCGCGATCGCGGCGGCGACCTCGAGCGCCCCCGCCACGTTCATGCCGTGCTCGAGAGCGATCTGTCCCGCTCGCTGGATCACCGGGCCGTCGGCCAACGGGTCGGAGAACGGGATCCCGATCTCGAGGGTGGCGATTCCGGAGCCCGCAAGCCTCTTCCCCGCCTCGATCGACCTCTTCTTCGTGGGGTGCCCCGCCATCATGTAGGCCACGAGCTTCAGGTCGCCGGTCGCGTGCAGAGCTTGCTCCAGCGGCGATCTGGTTGAAGCGCCCTGCGCGCGCCCGGCGTCAGCTCGCATCTTCGACCGAGTCCATGTCCTTGTCGCCACGGCCCGACAGGCAGACCAGGATTCGTCCCCCAGGCCCCATCTCGCGCGCCAGCACGCCGGCGTGATGCAGCGCGTGAGCCGGCTCGAGCGCGGGCATGATCCCTTCGAGCCGAGTGCAGAGCTTGAACGCGGCGAGCGCGTCTTTGTCGGTCACGGCGACGTACTCCGCGCGTTCGATGTCGCGCAGAAACGAATGCTCGGGGCCGACGCCCGGGTAGTCGAGCCCGGCCGAGATCGAGTGTGTCGGGAGCACCTGGCCGTCGCCATCCTGCAGCAGGTAGGAGTAGCTGCCGTGGAGCACGCCGGGGCGCCCACCCACCAGCGACGCGGCATGTTGGCCGCTCTTCACGCCCTTGCCGGCGGCCTCGACTCCGACCAGCAGCACGTCCTTGTCTTCGAGGAACGCGGTGAAGATGCCAATCGCGTTGGACCCGCCGCCGACGCACGCGACCACCACGTCGGGAAGCTTGCCGTCGACCGACAGGTACTGGTCGCGAGCCTCATCACCGATCACTCGCTGGAGGTCGCGCACCATCTCGGGATACGGATGAGGGCCGACCACCGAGCCGATGACGTAGTGGGTCGTGCGAACGTTGGTGACCCAGTCGCGGATCGCCTCGGAGGTCGCGTCCTTCAATGTCTTGGTCCCGCTCGTCACCTCGACGACCTGGGCGCCGAGGAGCTTCATGCGCCGCACGTTCATCGATTGCCGGCGCATGTCTTCCGTCCCCATGTAGACGGTGCATTCGAGGCCGAACCGCGCGGCCACCGTGGCCGCCGCCACTCCATGCTGGCCGGCGCCGGTCTCGGCGATGATTCGCTTCTTGCCCATCCGCAATGCCAGGAGCGCCTGCCCGACGGCGTTGTTGAGCTTGTGCGCGCCGGTGTGGCAGAGGTCCTCGCGCTTCAGGTGGATGTGGGCGCCGCCGAAATGCTCGCTGAGGCGCGTTGCCGCATACATCGGTGTCGGCCGTCCGACGAAGGCGTGGCGGTGGCCGGCGAGCTCCAGCTGGAACTGCGTGTCGGCCTTGGCCTCATGCCACATGTCGTCGAGCTCTTTCAAAGCGCTCATCAGCGTCTCGGGCACGTACTGACCGCCGTAAGCGCCGAAGCGCCCGTCCACCGGGTGAGTCGGGGCGTTGCGCGCCATCACATCAACGCCTCGGCGAGGCGCACGGCGTGCACGAAGGCGCGGACCTTGTCCGGATCCTTGACCCGCACCGAGGCCTCGACACCGCTCGAAACGTCGACCCCATAGGGCTTGAAGCCGCTCACGACCTTGCCCACGTTACCCGGTTCAAGACCGCCGGCGATGAAGACCTTCCGCGCCGCGAGCAGGGGCCGCGCGAGCTCCCAGTCCCAAACCTGGCCGGTGCCGCCGCGCTGGTCGGCCGACCAGGAGTCGAGCATCACAGGGTCGGGCCAAGCGTCCCCGTCGGGGATCACGCCGTCCCTGACCTTCAGCACCTTCATCACGGGACGGCCCGCGTCGAAGCCCGGCGATTCGGACCCGTGCAGCTGAATCAGGTCGAGGCCGACGAGCTCCGCGATTTGACGGACCACCTCCGCCTCCTGGTCGATGAAAACCCCGACGACCGCGGGGCGCACTGTCAAACCGGCCACGATCGCCCTCGCCTCCTCGGGCGTGACGCGCCGCTGCGACGAGCAGAAATGGAAGCCGATGAGGTCCGCGCCCGCTTCGACGGCGGCGGCCGCGCCCGCGGCGTCGCAGATTCCGCAGATCTTCACCTGGACCATTCGGTCAGCTCCTTGATCCGAAGCGCCGGCTCAGCGGCTCGCATGAGCGTCTCCCCCACGAGGATCGCGTTCGCGCCGGCCTCATATAGCCGGCGCGCGTCGTCGGCGTTCTTGATGCCGCTTTCGGCCACGACGATGACGGTCGACGGGATGAGCTTACGCAGCCGCTCGGTCAGGCCGAGGTCGACCGTGAACGTGCGCAGGTCGCGATGGTTGACCCCGATCAGCTGAGCGCCGGACTCGACCGCGATCTGGGTCTCGGCCTCATCGTGCACCTCGACGAGCGCCGCCATCCCGCGGCTTCGTGCCACGGCGAGAAGCTCAGCCAGGTGCGGCCTCTCGAGCGCGGCAACGATCAGGAGCACGGCGTCGGCACCGGCAGCCCTCGCCTCGGCGATCTCGTACGGATCGGTCACGAAGTCTTTGCGCAGGATCGGCAGATTCGTCGCGGCGCGCGCGGCCAGCACGTGCTCCGGCCGCCCGCCGAACCCGGCCATGTGCGTGAGCACGGAGATCGCCGCGGCCCCGCCGTCCGTGTACGCATGGGCCAGGTCTGCGGGCCGGTAGTCCTCCACCAGCACACCCATCGTCGGGGTCCGTTGCTTCATCTCGGCGATCACCGCCAGGCCGGGCCTGCGCAGAGCACCCGCGAAGTCCTTCGGCGTGTACGCGGCCACGGCACGCTCGAACTGGTCCTGTGCGATCAGCGCGCGGCGCCGCTGCAGATCCTGTCTCGCCTCCACGACCAGGCGGGCCAGGAGATCTTTCTGGTCCTCGGTCACTCCTGGGAGATTTTCGCCCACCGCTGGAGGACCTCGCCCGCCCGGCCGGAGTCGATCGCCTCGGCGGCCACGCCCAGGCCTTCCTTCCAGCTCTCGGCCAGGCCCGCCGCCCGGAGCGCGGCGGCCGCATTCAGCAGCACAACGTCGCGGCGCGGGCCCTTGGCTCCCTGCAGCACTTCGCGTGCGATCCGCGCGTTCTCTTCCGGACCACCTCCGCGCATCGAGTCGACGGGAGCTCTGCGCAGTCCGAGCTCGGCGGGATCGAGCTGGTATTCGCTGCGGCTTCCGTTGATCTCGATCACGAACGAGGGCCCGCTCACCGACAGCTCGTCCATACCGTCGCCGGCGTGGAAGACGATGGCGCGTTCCACACCAAGCCGCATCAGGACCTCCGCCATCTTGCCGGCCATCGAGCCGTCGGCCACCCCGAGGGCCTGGTACTTCGCTCCGGCGGGGTTGCAGAGAGGGCCGAGCACGTTGAATACGGTGCGCAGGCCGAGCTCTTTCCGTGGCACGCCGGCGAAGCGAAATGACGGATGGAAGACCGGCGCGAACAGGAACCCGATGCCGGCCTCATCGATACAGCGGGCGACGCTCGCCGGAGCCAGGTCGATCTTCACGCCCAGCTGCTCGAGAACGTCGGCGGAACCGCACATCGAGGACGCGGCGCGGTTGCCGTGCTTGGCGACCTTGGCGCCGGAAGCGGCGGCCACGATGGCCGACAGGGTCGAGATGTTGAACGTCGCCAGGCCGTCGCCGCCAGTCCCGCATGTGTCAAGCAGCGCGCCCTCGATCTCGATGGGCGTAGCCACCGCGCGAGCCGCTCGCGCAAAGCCGGTGATCTCGTCCACCGTCTCGCCTTTCATGCGCAGCGCGACGAGAAACCCGGCGATCTGAACCGGCGTGGCATCCCCCCGCATGATCTCCTCGAATGCGGAGGCCGCCTCGGCCTCAGTGAGGTTTTCGCACCGCACGAGCTTGGCAATCGCCTCGATCAAGACCTCTTCTCCGACCGGCGCACGAAGTTGGCCAGGATCTTCTTGCCTTCCTTTGTGAGCACCGACTCCGGGTGGAACTGCACCCCGTAGGTCGGGTGCTTGACATGGCGGAGCCCCATCACGGTGCCGTCCGCCGTCCAGGCGGTGATCACCAGCTCCTCCGGGATCGAGTCCCTTTCGACGATCAGCGAGTGATAGCGCGTCGCCTCGAACGGATCCGTCACCCCGGCCATCACGCCAGAGTTGTCATGCCTGATCCAGGACGTCTTGCCATGCGCGGGCTCGTTGCGCACCACCCGGCCGCCAAACGCTTCGCCGAGGCACTGATGGCCCAGGCACACGCCGAGGATGGGCACCTTGCCGCTCAGCTCGCGGATGGCCAGGGTCGACACTCCAGCGTCCTGCGGCCTTCCCGGCCCGGGGGAGATGACGATGCCGTCGAAAGCGCCAAGCTCATCGACCGTCACCTCGTCGTTGCGGTACACCTTCGGTTCGGAGCCGAGCTCCGCCATGTACTGCACGAGGTTGTAGGTGAAGGAGTCGTAGTTGTCGACCACCGCGATCATCTACATGTCCTCGGCCATCTCGATGGCCTTGAACATCGCGCCAGCCTTCTCCAGCGTTTCCTCGAACTCGCGCTCCGGACGCGAGTCGGCGACCACGCCGGCGCCGGCCTGGACATAAGCCACCCCTTCGGCCACCACCACCGTGCGAAGCGTGATCGCCATGTCGAGGTTGCCCCCGAAGCTCACGTAACCGAGCGAGCCCGCATACACGCCACGCTGGTCCGGCTCCAGCTCGGCGATCACCTCCATGGCGCGAATCTTCGGTGCGCCCGAGACGGTTCCGGCCGGGAATGCGGCGCGCAGCGCGTCGAGGGACGTGCACCCGTCCCGCAGCTGCCCGCTGACGGTCGACGAGATGTGCATCACGTGCGAATAGCGCTCGATCTCCATGAGCCGGTCCACGTTCACGGTGCCCGGTCGCGCGACGCGGCCCACGTCGTTGCGCCCCAGGTCGACCAGCATCACATGCTCGGCCCGCTCCTTCAGGTCGCTGAGCAGCTCCTTCTCGAGCGCCAGATCCTCGGCCGGGTCAGCGCCTCGCCGGCGCGTGCCCGCCAGCGGGCGCGTCTCGACTCGTTTGCCCTCGACCTGGATGAGCTTCTCGGGCGATGTACCGACCACGTGCCGGTCGCCGCCCAGCGACAGGTAGTACATGTACGGCGACGGGTTGATCGCGCGGAGGCAGCGATACACGTCGAATGCGCTGGCTTCGAGGGGCTTGCGAAATCGCTGCGACACAACGATCTGGAATGCGTCGCCAGCGAGGATGTGTTCCCGAGCGGCATCGACCATCGCCTCGTACTGGCCTTTTGTGACGTTCGACTCCCAGCGGGTGCCATCCGCGCCGCGCGCGTACGACGCGACCTGGTCCGACGCGAGCCGCCGCTCCATCTCGTCGATCCGGCTCACAGCCGCTTCGTAGTCCTCGCGATCCGGCCGGTGGATCGTCAGGAGCTTGAGCCGCCGCGTCACGTGGTCGAAGACGGCGAGGTCGTCCGCGCGCAGGAAGGCGCTCTCGGGCATCGGCGGAGGCGCGCCCTCCGCGACAGGCAGGCGCTCGAAATGGCGGGCCGCTTCGTAGCCGAGATAACCGACCGCTCCGCCGTGGAATCGCGGCACGCCGGGGACAGGTGCGGTGACCTCGGCGGCGACGGCGCGCAGCGCGGCAAGGGGATCGACTTGATCGATTGATGCGCCCTGCGCGCGCCCGGCCGCCAGGTCGAGAGGCTTCGGCTCGAAACCGATAAAGGAGTAGCGAGCAAGCCGCTCACCGCCTTCGACGCTCTCGAGAAGGAACCCCGGAGTCCCCGGCGGACACAGCTGCGTGTACGCGCGGACCGGGGTCAGCATGTCTGCCAGCACCTCCCGGTACACCGGGATGAGCGCGTGGTCTTTGGCCAGGGCCCGGGCTTCGTCCCGGGTGGGTGTGCAGTTTTTCATCGTGCGCCCTGCGCTCGCTCGGCTCATCTCTTCATCCTCGTCTCTGCTGGTCTCGCCGCCCGCCTTCTCCAGCGGGCCGGAGCCAAAAGGTTAGCAGAGACACTCGGCGTTACAATTCGCGCCCTTGCGCGCTCGCATCCTCGCCGTGGCAGCGATCGGCCTCTGGTTGGCGGCCGCCGCGGCTATCACGGCAGCGGCTGCCCAGCCGCCCACGATGTCCTCGATCCAGGCCGTGTTCGAACGCCCCACGACCACGTACAGCGTGACGATCAGCGGCGCCGATCCCCAATCGTTCCAGTTCGACTGGACCAAGCAGCAAACGAACCCGTGCGGCACGTTTACGCAGAGCGGTCCCGAGGCGACGTGGTCCCACCCTGACGCATCGCTCGGTGGAAACTGCCCCGACGAGAACATCCATCCGGCGACGATCTCGGTCGAAGCCATCAGCGCGGACTGGCGCTGCACGGCCACATATCCGAGCGGGTCGGCGGGAGGGCCGCCGACGGCGCCTCTCTTCGGTCCGCCGGGCACATGCGTCGCCGTCACCTCAGGCTCCCCAAGCGCCACGACGCCGGCTCCCGGCGCGGGCGGCGGCGGCAGCGGACCGAACGGCGCTCTCATCGTGGGTGGCATCGTCGTCGTAGCGGGAGCCGCCGGGGCCGGGATCTACGCCGCCACCCGCACGAAGTCGAAGGACTGTTCCAAAGAAGAGGCTGCCGTCAAGGCGGCGCTCGATGCGGTCGCCGCCGCGGAGAAGGCGTTCAAGCCGCTCGACGACCTGCGCCAGGCCGCGCAGCAGGCGGCCAACGAGGCCAAGGCCGCGCAGGATGCCGAGGCGGCGGCGCGAGCTGGAGCGATCGACCAGGGCGAGCAGCCGGGCGGGGGGAAGCATGTCCTCACCTACAAGAGCTCGGCGCAGCGGAAGGCCCACCAGCAGGCTCAGGCACAGCTCGGACCCGCCCAGGCCAAGGCCGACGCCGCGCAGAGGGCCTTCGACAACGCCGGCGGCGTGGCCGCGTGGGACAACGCAAGCCTTGCCCTCGGCTCAGCGCGCCGCGCTCTGGAGCGCGCCCAGGAGGCGCTGGCCGGCTGCCAGGGCGTCACCTCGACGGCGCCGGCCACGACGTCCGGCGGAACAACGCCCCCTCCCCCGCCGCCGACCGACCCGCCCGTCACCGTCAGCCCACCGGCGGCCCATGCCCCGCCGCCCAAGGACCCGTGCGAGGGGCAGGCGTCGCCGAGGACGAGCATCACCATCAACCAGATCGTCTCCGAGCACCAGCTGAGCCAGGCCAAGTTGACCCACTCGAAGACGGCCACAGGCGAGGGCGGTGACATCAAGAACCTGCTCGACCATTTCGACACGGCCAAGGAGTGGATAGGCATCGGGCAGGCGTTGGTCGGCGCGGTCACGGATCCGGTCGGATCGATCGCGGGACAGCTGCAGTCCGGCGCCGGCTTGAGCGTCCCGTCCTACAGCGACCAGATGATGAGCCTCGTCCCGGATGCCCTGCGCGGTCTCATCGACAAGCTCGACGACGTGGCGGACGGCGAGTGGATGGTCGCCTGGCCGGTCGTCAAGTACCGGGTGCTGTGCAGCATCACGTGCGCATGCACCGCCGGCGCCTGGGTGGTCACGGGCCGGAGCTTCCGGGTTTTCCGCGTCGGAGGTCCCGTGAGGAAGCCCAGCGCCTGGTTCTTCGCCGTCACCAAGGAAGACCTGGGGAGCGAGGTACAGCGCGCCACCGCGCAGGCAAGAACCGAAAACGACCGGGTCGCCAAACAGATCCTCGCCTGGAAGACCAACTGCGACGCGGGCGACTGCGGCTCGGTCGCCGTGGGGCCGCCTCCCGGCGACCCGGAGCCGCCGGGCAGCTACTAGACGCCTACTTCTTCCCCGCCTTCGCCTTTGCTTTCATATCGCGCTTGATCTCTCGCGCTTGGGCCATCGATTCGACCGAGTCCACGTCCGCGACCGTGTGCCAGTTGGCGGCGTGCTTCTCCCAGCCGCGCGGCTTGACCCCGAACTTCTTGGCGAGGACCGCGACCAGGATCTTCACCTTCATGTCCCCGAAACCAGGGAGCTTCTTGATCCGCGCGGCGAGGTCGTCACCGTCGCGCGCCTCGCTCCACACCGATCCCGCATCGCCGCCGTACTCGGCCACGATCACCTGGCAAAGGGCCTGAGTCCGCGTGGCCATGCTGCCGGGGAACCGGTGCAGCGCCGGCCGCTCCCGAAAGACGGCGCCCAGCTTGTCCGGGTCCATCGCGGCGATCTTCCGCACGTCGAGGTGGCCCAACCGGTTCTTCAGCTCGAGCGGGCCGCCGAACGCCTTTTCCATCTTGACCTGCTGATCCAGCACCAGCCCGATCAGGAGTGCGAGCGGATCGGTCTCCAGCAGCCGGTTGGCTTCGGGATCGCCGGTCCACACGATGGGCACCCCAGAACTCTAGCTCCGGGCCACAAGCGGCGGGGTCACCGGGCTTAGTACCCTTCGCCGTTATAGCCATCGTGCAAGCGTCGCCTGACCGGGGGCAGGAGACCTACCAGCCGGGCTCTCGGGAGGACTTCGATCGCCTCTACCGGAGCGCCTATCCGCGCGTCTACCGGACCCTGATGGTCATCCTCGGCGACCCGGCTGAAGCGGAAGATTGCGCCCAGGATTCTTTCGTCAAGGCCTTCCAGGCCTGGAAGCGCTGGCGGCCGGATGCGCCGGCCGAGGCCTGGATCCACCGGATCGCGGTCAACCGGGCGATCTCGTACAGGCGGAGCGCCCGCCTGCGGTCGGTCGGGGAGGTGCTGCGACGGCTCGGCCGGCCGGCGGGCTCATCAGATCCCGCCGTTGTCGCGACGAGGCCCGACCTGCTGAGCGCGCTGCGGTCGATTCCGCCGAAGCTCGCGGTCGCCATCGTGCTGCGGTACTACCACGGCTACAACAACCGAGAGATCGCCGCCGCGCTGGGGGTTTCGGAGCGCACGATCGGAACTCGCCTCAACCAGGCCGCCGTGCGGTTGCGTGTTTTGCTCGAAGAATCTCAGGGGTCTGGCTTCTCACTTGAGGGCAGTGCGGCGTTGTCTTCAGAACAGGAACCAGAGTCTTATGTCGAACACTGAACAACATCGCATGGATCCGGGGTTTGAATGGCGGCTGAAGGCCGCCCTTGACCGGATCACTCCACCGGCGGCCACCCCACGCTACGTATCGATGCACGCCGGGAGCATCAGAACGTGGCGCGTCGCACCCGCTCTGCTCGCAGCCGCCACGGCGATCCTCCTCGCACTGGCCGCCACCGCCACCACCGGCAGCCCCAACCCAGCCGTCTGGACAGGGGACGCCGCGGCGGCCATCGGCTCAGTCGCACACACGAGCGAGGCAAGCCCAAGCCCTTCGCAAAGCCCTGCGCAAGCACCGGCGCCCGCCCCGAAGGCAGTCGTCCCGCCAGCCACCCACCAACCCGAGCACGAAGCCTCACCTGAGCCCGAGCCATCCGAGCGTCCTGATGCCTCCCCTACCGCGCAACCGGCTGAATCGCCACGGCCATCGGATGGCCATTCGGGATCGAGCCCTCAGAGCTCTCCCACCCCTTCGCCAACCCCGTCTCCCGGGTCTGACGGCCACTAGAGACCTTCCGACTTTTCGGCCGCCAGGCGTTACTAGGCATTCACTTCGGGTCAACAAGGAGGACAAACGTGCCCAGGAAGAGGCTATTCAAGATCGGACTTGCCACGTCAGCGGCCGCGGTAGCCGCGATCATGGCGATCACCGTGGCATTCGCCCACGGAACCCCGTCCACCTCCGGCCGTTCGATGGTAGGCACCATCGTGAACGCGGCGACGGGCGCAAGCCTGGTCTCGTTCGAGGATGCGGCTC
>DATBZR010000104.1:0-20581 GCA_036513095.1 Candidatus Dormiibacterota bacterium
GGTTGACGTGCGATTGCGTCGCCACCGCGCCCACGCCCGCCAGCGCCCACGGCACCGCGGGGCTGACCTGGAAGTAGTGCGACTGCACCGCCACCCCGAACTCGCCGGTCTTCTTGTCGCGCGCGACGATGGAGTAAGTCACGACCTAGGTATGTTAGTTCGGCGATGGCCTACTACTTGAAGCCGGACTGGTTCAACAACCATGTCTTCAACCCGGCCGTCGCGCTCATGACGCGGGCTGGGATCAGCGTCTGGGGCTCGAGAATCCTGCGAGTGCGCGGCCGCAAATCTGGGGAATGGCGAAGCCAGCCAGTGAACCTGCTGACCTACGAAGGCAAGCAGTACCTCGTTGCGCCACGAGGGCTTACTCAGTGGGTCCGCAACATTCGGGTGTCGGGGGGTGGTGAGCTCGTGCTCGGCAGCAGAGTGCAGCGCTTCAAGGCGGCGGAGATCCCTGACACTGAGAAGGTTCCGATCGTGCGCGCTTATTTGAAGCGATTCGGCTTCGAGGTCGGGATGTTCTTCAAGGGTGTCAAAGCGGACTCCCCGCAAGAAGACCTCAAGCGAATCGCGCCCGACCATCCAGTCTTCCGAGTCGAGCCAACCGACTAGGGGTAGCTAGTCCTCGTAGCGGAGCTCGCGGGGTTTCGACGCTTTCCAGCGCTCGATCCAGGAACCCTGGATGCCCGGCTGGCGCGGTTCGGTCGCCAGGGCGCGAACGGCCTTCTCGACGCGGGCCGTGAACTCGCGCGAGCCCTCCTTCGGCTCCAGCAGCATCGGCTTGCCGATGCGCACCCTCACCGGGCCCGGCAGCGGGACCTGCTGGCCCTTCGGCATGATCTGGTACGCGCCCCGGATGTGCATCGGCACGACGGGGGTGCCCGTTTCCCGAGCGAGATGGCCGACCCCCGGCCTGAACTCATGGATCCGGCCGTCTGGTGAGCGGCTGCCCTCAGGAAACAGGACCAGGTTCCAGCCCGCCTTGAGCAGCTGGCTGGAGCTGTGCAGCTGAGCCTGCGCGCCACCTGTTCGTGAGAACGGGAACGTGTTGAGAAAAAGGCTGACGATGTTGCCGAGCAGCGGGCGCTTGAACCAGTAGTCGGCGGCGGCGGCGACCACCGTCCGGTCGCGTGCGCGGTCGGTGAGCGCGTGAAGGATGAGCGACGTGTCGGCGTGGCTGGAGTGATTGGCGGCGAAGATCACCGGCCGTTCCAGCTCGCGCACCCATTCCCGCCCCTCGACCTTCGGGTGCGCCATCGCCTCGGTGAAGGGCAGCAGCAGGCCGCGTTGGATCAGATAGCGGATCGAACGAACCGGCTCCTGGCGCGCCCAGCCAAGGTCGGTGGCGGGCGTGGGAACGGTGGCGCCCTGCTCGGGCCAGGTGTGAGGACGCGGTGTGTCCCAGTGCCACGCGCGGCGCACGCGCGTGACGTCATTCGCGATGCCGGAAACGGTGCGGGCCAGCCCGCTCAGTCCACCCTCGCCCGAGTACCAGGGCACCGGTCAGCTCATTCTCTGATTGACATTCTCGGCCGCGACCTGCGCCTCGAAAGCCGCCACGTCATACCCGATGAAGAACGAGTCGAACGCCTTGTTCTGCCAGAAGGCGAAATAGTAGGTGGAACCCACCGCCGAGCCGGTGCCGATCACGGAATCCGGCCCGAGGCCGGTGTCGGTTCCAGTCGTGATGCTGCCACCGACCAGCTTGATGAACGTGATGTCCCTGGGGCCGAACCCAAGCAGAGTCGATGCGGCACGGTAGTTCCGCGCGGCGACCGCTGCGTCTTTGAACTTGACAACCAATCCGGCCATGAGCCCACCGCGCGGTGCGCCCGTGCCCGTCGCCGTGAAAGCGTCGCAGTCAGCGGCCGTCCGGCCATACACCGCGAAATACCCTTCGGTCGCACCCTGGGTCTTCCACTGCTCCCACTCCGTTGCGTTCAGGTCATACCCGTACTTGTCAGTGGATTTCTCTTCATTGAGCACCGTCTGCATGTTGCCGGCACCGTTGCACCCTTTCAGCCCCGACACGTCGCCCGGCTGGAGCGCGATGCTCTGGGCGGACGCCGCCTTCGGTTGTGCCGCCGGCGCGCACCCAACCAAGATCAGCACCGCCACCAAACCCAAGAGGATGCGTGCCATCTGATCAGTCCAACGCGCGCCTGCTGTTCATTCGACATCCGCGAGCATGATCGGCGGCATCCGCATGTGAGTGATGCTCGGGTGGCTGCCGACGGTCTGCTCCGCCATCTCGAAAGCATCTTCGAGCGTGGTCGCAGCCTTGAACCCGAGGCGATGAACGACGTCGCGCTGGCCACCCACGACGATGATGTCGCCGGCGTGCTCCATCGCATGCGCTCCCCAGTACCACGCATAAAAGGGGTGAACGCCGTGATACGCGTGCGATTTGCGGTACAGCTGCCGGAACCACGGATCCTCGGCGAAACGCAGCTCGTACTTGCTTTCGATCTCCGCCGGGTCCGTCGTGTCAGCCAGCACCTCGTCGTAGAAGTCGATGTAACTCGGGTGCTGCACGGCGTCGAACTCGTAACGGCAGGGGTGCGTGAGGATGAGCACTCCGCCCTTCCGCAGCACCGGCTTGTTGCGGTAGAAGTTGAAGAGGTAGCCGACGCCCATGCAAACCACGAGCACAGGATTCATCGGAGAGTTCACGTTGTACGGACCGAGGTACGGCACGCCGATGGTGACGATGTCGGTCTGTCCCTCGATTCGGACGCTGAGCTGGTTGCGCACCGCCTCGAGCGTCTTGTCGTGGACCGCGTCCACCTGCCCCGCCTGCACGCTCGTCATGCCATAAGGCGCGCGCATGGCGTGAAAGACGCTGCGCTTGAACGCGGGCGGTGCGAGGTCGGTCATCTGCTTCATGGCTAGAAACATGGCCTGGTCCTTACCCGACCAATCGGTTTCGCGCTTCTGCATGAAGTTGGCGATCGCGGGAAACGCGTGGTTGTTGACCGTCGTCTCGATGTGGAAGACGCGAACCGTGTCCTCGATCAGCTGCCCCTGCCGGATGCATGAGTGATGAAGCGCCGAGTCAGGAGGGTTCATATACGACCGCGACGCGAGCAGCGTCTTGACGTTGTGGTGGGCGCGAATGCCGCGATATGACGCGAGGCCGGTGGACATCGATTTGTGCCCGCCGTCCATCGGCACCAGGGTCAGGTTGACGTACACGACCAGGTCGGACTCGGCCGCACGCTTGTGCAGCGTGACCTCCTCTCCCTGCGCGGTCTTGCCGATGTAGACGTTCAGCTCGGGGTCCTCCCCATCGTGCTGGTACAGGCGGTCCGGCCAGAACGTGCTGAAGATCCTCTCGCCGACGATGTGCCGGATCTCGTCCTCCGTCATGCGACGGTGCAGGCCGAGCGCCGCGATCAGGTGGATGTCCTCGACGCCCGCCTCGGCGGCCATGTCGATGACCTCCTCCATCACGAGCTGCCGCACGTCCGGCGCGGCCATCGGCGGCAGGGGCAGCGACAGATCGTCGAACGCAATCGTGAGCTTCATCCCTCGCCGCAGCAGCGACTTCAGCGGATCGTCGTCCAGCGGCTTGGCGAGGGCACGCTTGATCGCGCGTTCCGGATGCGCGATCGCCTCCAGCGGATCCGGCGGGTAGACGATCCGCGCGCCGAGCGGAAGCTTCTCGAGCCGCACGCCCTCGCCGTAGTGAAAGAGCACGGGAGGAGTGTTGCGGTCGACTTCGATCACGGCTCCTGGACGCGGCACTAGATTTTCAATCCTCGCAGATCGAACGCGACCTTCACGGCTCCCAACTTGCCGGCGCTCATCGCGTACGCGATCGCATCCCTGTATTCACCCAGCCCGAACAGTGGACCGGTCAGCGTCTCGAGGTGCACCTCGGGTGCCGCTTCGAGGGCCAGGTCAAACGTGCGCGCGCCCTTCTTTTTGGGCTCCGCGCCGTACGCATACGCGCCCGTCACGGTCAGCTCGCGCTGCCAGATCGGCGCCCAGTCGACCTTTTCCTCGCCCGGCATCCCGACCACGACCACCGTCCCACCCTCGCGCGTGAACCGCACCGCGTCGTTGAGGCTGTCGGCGCGGCCGACGCACTCGAAGGTCACGTCGGCGCCACCCAGCAGCAGGGCGCGGTTCATGCCGTCAAGCCGCCTGGCGCCCGTCGCGAAGCGGACCCGCTGGAACACCTCCGATGGCGCGATGACCTGGTCCGCGCCCAGCTTTCGCGCGAGGTCGCGCTGCGTCGGATGCTTGGCGATGGCGATCAGGCGCCGGGGCGGGGTGAAGAGCTTGATCGCCGCGATCGTCAGCAACCCGATCGTCCCCGCGCCCGACACCACGACGATGTCGTCCTTGCCCGCGCCTCCGCGCAGCGCCGCATGGACGCAGCACGCAAACGGCTCGATGAGCACCGCCGCCTCGTCGGACAGGCTCTCCGGCACCGCGTGCAGCTGCGACGGATGCGCCACCAGCACCTCTCCCCATCCCCCACCGGTGCCGGCGCAGTATCCGGTCTGCAGCCCGACCTCGATCGGCCCTTCCGTCACGTTGTAACAAAGCCCGGGCCGCCCTTCGGCGCACCGCGGGCACAGCGGTTCGATGCCGCGCACCAAACACCCGAGCGCGGGCTCGATCACGACCCGTGAGCCGTCGTCGAGCGTCCCGACGACCTCGTGCCCTGGCACGAACGGGTAGCTGGTGAGCGGGTCGAGATAGAGGGACGCGTGACCGCCGATCGCGGCAAGGTCGGAGCCGCAGATCCCGCTCAGCGTCGGCATCACGCGGACCCAGTTCGCCGCCGGGAGCTCAGGCTCGGCCACGTCGCCCAGGTGCAGCATCGACAGCGCGCTGGTCGCGACGTCGGGCCGCCCGCCGGCCGCGCGCACGATGGCGTACGACGGAATCGAGCGGACGTACTGGAGGGCTAGCGTCGGACCGCCTCCCTGTACTCGGGCGACCGCGGGTCGGGCATCGGCAGGCGCCAGTTTCCGGGCGCCATCTTCCAGCGTTCGACGCGCCACCCGCGCTGGCCGGCCACCTGAGACAACCGCGCGTCGGGGTTCACCGCCACCGGCGTGCCGACGAGCTCGAGCATCCCGAGGTCGGACAGCGAGTCGGCGTACGCGAAGCTCTCCGAGAGCACGATCCCATTGCGTGCCGCGTACTCCTCGAGCAGCGTGCCGCGCGCCTCGCCGGCGGGCGGAGGCGACTGCAAATCCCCGGTGAGACGGCCGTCCTTGGTCAAAAGGTGCGCGCAGTCGACCTCCACGTCGAGCAGCTCCGCCAGCGGCTCGACCACCACGTCCAGCGCGCCCGTCAGCAGCAGCACGCGATGCCCGGCGCGCTTGTGCTCGCGAATGCGCCGCATGCCCTCGGGATAGATCCGCCGCAGCGTGACCGCGTCGAGCGCCTCGCGACCGAGCCCCTTCATCACCTCGTAGTCAAGACCGTCGTACTCGCGATAGAAGCTGCGCTGAAACTCGGCCCGCGAGCGGCGCTCGAGGTAGAGCCACCGCGGTGCCTCGCGAAGCATCTGCGCCATGAAGCGCGGCCAGTCGTCGATGGGCTGCGCCCGCAGGCGCATCCACAAGAAGTACTCGACCACGTTGGTTTCCACCAGCGTGCCGTCGACGTCGAACACCGCGAGCACGTCGGCGCGGCCCTTGCGCTTCTCGATCGCCGCGCGCACCGAGCTCGACTCGGCCTTGACCGCCGTGCTGCCGTTCGGCTGCTTTCCCTTGCGCTCCACAGTCTCCGCGCGTGACATGCGGACCACGGTCGGGAAGTGAACGTCCTTGAAGTAGTGCTCCCAGTCGTAGAGCGCCGCGTCGAACGGAAAAGTCTTTCGCTCGGCCTCCGGCACCTTCTCCCAGATCGACATCAGGTTGCGCGTGTCGAAGACGCAGTCGACCTCGGTGTAAACGCCGTAGAGCTGGATCAGGTTCAGCCCGCGGTCCAGGCGCTCACGCTCCGCGTTCAGGTCGTCCGACAGGTCGGCGACGCTGGCGCCCAGGGGCAGCCGCTCGATCACCCACTGCGCCGCTTCGACAAAGCGCAGCGCGGTTCGGGCGCGCGTCGCGAGCTCCTCGCGCGTCGGATACGTCCAGGTCGGGGTGCCGATCGCCTGGCCGTAGCGGTCGCGCAGAGGATGCGCGGCGAAGTACCGGGCCGCGGACTCCTCCATGCCCCTGAAGCGCAGCGGGTTCCGGCTCCCCGACGCCGCGTGGTACACCCGAGGCTTTGAGTCGGCGGGTGGATTCGCGGCGACCGCGAGCACGGTGTTCACGACGAAATCAGCCGGGATGATGTCGAGAACCGAATCGGGCAGCCCCGAGAAATCGCGCAGGATGCCGCGCCCGAACGCGAGGATGAGCGGCTCCGCCATGCGGAATCCCTCGAGCCATCCCGGAAACGGCTCCGCGAGGGCGCTCTCGATGATGGACGGCCGCACGATCGAAAGCGGGATGTCCCCGTGCAGCTCGACCACCGCGTGCTCCGCCATCGCTTTCGTAAAGGAGTAGATGTCGGCGAAGCCCATCGCGTTGGCGTGTACGCGACCACGCTCGATCAAGCGGTCCTTGACCCATCGATCGCGCAGGCGCTCGGTCGTCCTCGCGACAGCCGGTGTGCCGGCGGGTCCCATGCGGGCGCGTGCCTCGCGCCCCAGCTTCTTGAGCAGCTCGGGCTGCCGCGACTCCTCCTCGACCGGGCCTCGAAGGTTCGCGAGCACCGCCGCCTCGTGCCGCCAGTTGAGCCCCGGGTCGAGGGGCGCCTCTTCGCGAACGAGTCCGCGGAGCATTCCGCCCACGTAGGCGGTCGACACGTGGACCAGGTGCGGCCGGGCGCCTGTCGCCTTCAATGCCTCCACCATGCGAGCCGCTCCCAGGAGGTTGGTCTGCGCCGAGAGGTCGGCCGGGTTGTCGAACTCGACCGCGGCCGCGGAGTGGATCACGATCTCGCACTCCCGCACCTGCGCGCGGCCCGCGTCGCTCAAGCCCAGGCCGTCACGCCCCAGGTCGATCTCGACCACCGCGAGCTTGTCCTTGACAAGCTTCGCGAAGGCCGCCTCGCCGATCTCTTCCTTGAGGCGCTTGAAGGCGGGGCTCGAGAGGACCTCACGCTCCAGGCGCTCGGACGCGGGCCGGCGGGCGCTGGAGCGAATCGCCAGGTTGATCCGCCCGATCTCGGGGATCGAGCGCAGGCATTTCTCGACGATCGACTTGCCGAGGAAGCCGGTGCTGCCGGTGACCAGGATGGTCTTGCCCTTCAAGGCCTCGGCGATCAAGACCGGTTGATTATGCCCTCCCCGCAGAGAGAGGTCCGGTGGGGGGCGGTCCAGGCCCGCTGTATCAGCCGGACGAGCGAGTGGCTACGACACCTCCTCGCCGTGATTGAGTACCGGCACGGCCACCACCGGCGATCCGCTCGCGGCGGTCCAGCCAAGACCTGTCGTCACCGAAGTCCAGAACCAGTAGCTCTGTCCATGCTTTCCGTGGAAGACCGCAGACCCGGCGCCGGCGTTCGAGCTCCAGAGCTTCATCGTGCCGTCCTGGAAGCCCACGTACACGTTGTAGCGGTTGCCGGCGCCCGGGCTCGACCACGAAACGTCGATCGCCGTGGGGTCGTCGGCCTCCTGGGCGGCGGTGACGGTCACGTTCGGCATCGCGATGCTCGCGAAGCGAGGCGAGCCGGTCAGCCAGAGGTCGCCCTGGTCCCACGCATAGGGGTCGGGGTAGGTCCCCGACCATCCGTACGGATCCACCGGAGTCTGGCTTCGGTGGATGTTGTAGACGCCAAAATGCAGATGGGGTCCGGTCGCCGTACCCGTCATGCCAGAGATCCCGATCACCTGCCCGCGCGCGACGTACTGGCCTTTGGTCACGTTGATCTTGGACAGGTGGCCGTAGTAAGTGAGCAGCCCGTTGCCGTGGTTGATCTCGATCGTCAGGCCGCTCAAGCACGTGTGGCAGCTGGGGACGTACCAGTCCGCGAGAATGACGACCCCCGGCGCGGCAGCCGCCACCGGCTCATACGTGAGGGCGTAGTCGTATCCATCGTGCCCGTCGTAATAGAGGTAGTCGTGGCCGGCCGGCGTCTGCGCGTAGCCCGCGTCAAACGACGGGTCGGGGCCTCCGACCTTGGCCGAGGCCTGGGTGCCGTCGTAACGGCAGATCGTCCCATCCGTCCCGTAGTCGGGGTAGCAGTGATCGAACAGAGAGGTCACGATATGCGGCCCCATGAACGGGAGCGTCAGGAAAGCGCCCGGCGCGGGTGAAGCCCCGGTGTTGCCGGAGCCGTCCTCGACCGGGCCGTAGCTCGTCTGGCCCGGGTAGTACCAGCGCACGTACTTTCCCGCCTTCTGGCCGGGAGGCTGCGCCTGGGAAGCCTGCGCGGGCGTGCCCCACAGGAACAGGGAGAGAAAGGTGACGGCAAAAACCAATACCCGCATAGCCCTTGAAACGGAGATTCCGAGTTTAGGTTGCGGTCGCGTGCGGCGCAGCGCGGATTTGGTTAAGTTTCGCAAATGACCCCCGGCCCGGCTTCGAGCGGCAACATCTTGAGCCAGGGGCGGGCCGCCGTGTATGAGGAGCCGATCGGCCCCGCCGGCGTCCGGGTTCGCGAACGTCCGAAAACCGAAGTCGCATCCGGCTCCGTGGCGATCGCGATCAAAGCCGCCTCGATCAACCATCTGGACCTGTGGCTGGCACACGGCGCCCAGCGCATCACCCCTCCACGCGTCATCGCCGCGGACGGCGCCGGCGTCGTTCAGTCCAGCGGCGATCCGTCCTGGCGTCCCGGCGACGAGGTCGTCATCTTCCCCACCCTCTGCTGTTGGGAGTGCGAATGGTGCAAGGCCGGGCAGAACATCAAGTGCGCGCAGTTTGGCGTCCTCGGAGAGCATTCCGACGGGGCCGCGTGCGAGCTGATCCACATCGACGCGCGCAACGTCTTCCGCAAGCCGGCCGGCCTTTCATGGACCGAGGCTGCGGCATTTCCCCTCACATTCCTCACCGCCTGGCGGATGCTCACCACGCGCGCGCAACTGCGAGCGGACGAGACGGTGCTCGTGGTCGGCGCCGGCGCCGGCGTCGCCGTCGCCGCGATTCGCATCGCGAAGCACCTTGGCGCGCGCGTCTTCGCGACCAGCCGGTCGGAGGCAAAACGGCAGCGGGCGCTGGAGCTCGGCGCGGAGGCTGCTTTCGAGTCCGCGGATTTCAGCAAGGCCGTGCGTCGCGCCACCGGCGATGGTGTGGACGTCGTGTTCGAGCACGTCGGTCCGGCCACCCTCGAGGAATCGATGCGCTCGGTTGCCATCGGCGGTCGCGTGGTGACCTGCGGCTCCACCTCCGGAGTCAAAGCCGAGATCAGCATGCCGCGACTGTTCTTCCGGCATGCGGGCCTTCTCGGATCCACGATGGGCAACGCGAGCGAGTTCGAGGCCGTGCTCAAAGCGATCGACGGCGGGCTCAGGCCGGTCGTCGACAGCACCTATCCGTTGGCGGACGTGGAGGCCGCCCTGACGCGACTCGATGACGCGGAGCAGTTCGGCAAGGTCGTGCTGTCGATTGCGGACGATTTGTAAGGAGAGGGATCGGCAATGAGAGGCTTCAGGGCATTCCTGCTAAGGGGCAACGTCGTAGACCTGGCTGTCGGCGTGGTGATCGGCGTCGCTTTCGGTTCGGTGGTGACCGCCTTTGTCAAAGACCTGATGACACCCCTGATCGCCGCGTTGTTCGCCAAGCCTGACTTCGCAAGCCTCACCTTCAAGATCAACAACAGCAGGTTCCTGTATGGAGACTTCATCAACGTCGTGATCGCGTTCGTGCTTGTCGCGATCGTCATCTACTTCTTCGTGGTCCTGCCTTTCACCGCGCTGATCGCGCGCTTCCAGAAAGAGCCGGCCGCCGACCCGACGACGAAAAAGTGCACCGAGTGCCTGAGCGAGATCCCGATCGGCGCAAAGCGCTGCGCGTTCTGCACGTCTCCGCAGCCGGTCTAACTCAGAGGCGTTCTCCGAATCCAGGCAGCAATCCGGTCGCCGCGCTCGGCGAACATCCAGAGGCCGGATATCAGCACCGCGAACGCGGCGACCCCGACGACCGCGCTGCCGGACCAGCCTCCCAGCGCGAGCGCACCGGCTGCGCCTGGGATCCACATGATGGCGGCGACTCGACGTCGGAGCGTACGCGCCTCGACTTCATCTGCCTTGGTGGGATCGTCAGGCGGGCCCGGACTGGATTGGGCCACAGCGAGATCCTTGTAGAGGTCAAACAGCGGAAACGACATCGCTCGGTCTCGAGCGCAGTATGCGCGGCTTAGGCGGGTACCACCCAGAGTTTGGCTGCCGTCTCCCGGCTCAGCGTCACCTCGCGCGCGCCGGCTTTGACACGCACCGTGCGGCCGACGCCATCGACCTCGACGACGGAGATCAACTGGCCGGGGACGAGCTTGCGCTCGTGCAGGTAGGCGAGCAGCAACGGGGCCTCGCGCTCTGCAACCTCCGACACGCGCGTGATCGACGCCCGGGACCCCGCCTTGACGGTCGTGAGCCTGGTCTCGTTGGGCGCCGCCTCCGAGTGGCCTGGGATCGGGTTGCCGTGCGGGCACGTGGACGGACGTCCCAGCACCTCGTAGAGGCGCTTCTCCACCACGTCGGAGACGGCGTGCTCCATCCGGGCGGCCTCCTCGTCCGCGGTCACCCAGTCCAGGCCCAGGCCGTCGGTGAGCCAGCGCTCCATGATCCGGTGCCTGCGGACGATCGACTCCGCCATCCTGCGACCCTTGGCGCTGAGCTCGATCTCCTTGCGTGAGTTGAGCCGCGCCAGGCCGTCGCGCGACATCCGGCGGACCGCCACGGTGACGGTGGGCCGGCTGACGCTCAGCCAGTCCGCCAGGCGCGCGCTGCGCACCGGCTCGCCCTCGTTCCAGATGTAGTAAATCGCCTCGAGGTAGTGCGAGACCACCTCTGAAGGCCCCGAGCTCGCGGCGTAATTAGACTTACCTAATCGTGCCTTTTGCATGTGCTAATCCACTATGAACCAGGCGGCCGCCATCGGGTTGGGCGCGATTGCCGGGGCCACCGTGTTCATCGGCCTCCCCGTGGCGAGGATCAAGGGCCTGCCGAAGAGCATCCAGGGCTTCCTGAACGCCTTCGCGACCGGCATCCTCGTCTTCCTTCTCTGGGACATCCTCGACCACGCCGGCGGGCCGGTCAGCGCAGCCCTCGAGCAAGGCCGGAGCGGAACGTTTACGGGCATGGCGATCATCTTCGCCGTGGGTGTCGGGGCGGGACTGCTCGGCCTCGTGTACTTCAACCGCACCGTCTTCAGCCATCTCCGACAGGGCACCCCGAACCCGAGCGCAAGATCGCTGTCGCTGGCCATCGCGACCGGGTTGGGTCTTCACAACCTCTCGGAAGGGCTCGCGATCGGCGAGTCCGCCCACGTCGGCGCGATCGCGTTCACAGGCGTGCTCGCGGTCGGGTTCGCGCTGCACAACATCACCGAGGGGTTCGGCATCGCGGCTCCGATGACCACCGAAACGAAGCAGGCCTCGTGGCGCTTTCTTGGACTCGTTGGCCTGATTGGCGGCGGACCCACCTTCGTCGGTACGTGGATCGGCTATCTCGCGAGCTCGACTTACTTCTCGATCGCTTTCCTGGCCGTCGCGGCGGGCGCCCTGCTCTACGTGCTGAACGAGCTGTTCAACCTCGGCCGCAAGCTCAACTCCCCGCCCGCGTTTGCGTGGGGTCTGCTGCTCGGCTTTCTCACCGCCTACGCGACGGACCTGTTTCTCACGGCGACGAGCGGAGCGTAGCTAGGTCGGGGACCTAGCTGGCGTAGTCGAAGTCGGGCGTGCCGTCCCCGTCAGGCTCGATGTCCTGCCAGTCGGGGAAGCGCCACCGGAACAGCCGCTCCTGGATCTCGAAGAGGCTGTCCAGGGTGTCCTGCACCTGCCCGCCGTCGCGCAGGGGTTCCCGGACGTGGTTGGGCATGGTCTCGACCACCTCGCGGATCTCGGCCCGCACCGGCGCGGGCACCGTCTTGACCCCGTCCCGGTTCATCTCCTCGAGCCGCCAGAGCACGCGGTCGGTGGCCTCCAGCATGCGCTGGAAGGCGTACCGGCGCCGCATCTGCCGGCGCAGAGCGGTCTCTTGCTGCTCGATTCGGCTGCTCGTATGGTCGATCATGCTCAGCTACCTTTCTTAGCTTACGGCCTCCCGCGAGTTCACAGAAGGGGCGACTTGACCGATTTTCCCCGCCGGCTCGAACAGCTGTTCCGCCCGATCGACTCCTGGGGCGAGTTCAGGAAGGGCGCCCGCCCGGCCGCGGTCGTCTTCATCCTGTACCCCCACGGAGGGCGATGGATGGTGCCCTTCGTCAGGCGCCGGGCCGACCTGAGGGACCATCCGGGGCAGGTCGCGCTGCCCGGCGGGGGAGTGAAGGCCGGCGAATCGGCCTGGGAGGCGGCCCGGCGCGAGGTCCACGAGGAGATCGGCGTGCCTCCCGAGAGCCTGGCTCCCCTGGGGGCCGGTGACCCGATCTATGCCTCGGTCTCGAACTTCTCGGTCGTGCCGTTCGTGGCCCACCTGCCCGACCCCGTCGTGCCGTTCGTGCACGACGAAAACGAACTCGACGGCGTGCTCGCGATCCCGCTCGACCGGCTGCTGGACGACAGCGCCTGGCTCGAGTCGGACGATCCGTGGCGCTTCCGCTACCTCGCACACGAGGAGAACGTGGTCTGGGGCCTGACCGAGCGGATCGTCGCCGGCCTCGCGCCGAAGCTCAGGCAAGCGCTTGGCGACAATCGAAGCCAGGATCCGCCGGTTGGTCCCGAGTGACTCGCACGGCCGAGACTGCGTGCGCGATCAGCGCTCGGACCTGGTTCCGTTCTCCAGCTGGCGCAGGCGGCGCAGCGACCAGGCCAGGTAGCCGCCCAGCACCAGCACCGCGAACGCGTACGCGATGACGAGATAGCTCAATTGACCGGCTCCGCCTCCGGCTCGCGCGCCGTGACGATGGGCACGCGATCCGCCACCGCCTGCACGGCTCCGTCGGCCAGCGTCTCGATCCGGTAGCGGATCACCACCATCACGGCGGCCAGCACGAGCGTGCACGCCATCGTCAGGAAGAAGGTCGCGAGCATCTCAGGCGGGAGCGCGTCGTTGACGATGATCGGTCCCGGGTGCTGGGTCTGCCACCAGGTGACGCTGAAGTGCACGATCGGAACGTCGATGAACCCGAAGATGCCGACCACCGCCGCAAAGCGCGCTGCCTGCCGGCCCGGCTCGGCGAGCCGCCGCACGAGCAGGTACCCGGCATAGATGATCCAGAGCACGAGGGTCGACGTCAGGCGCGCGTCCCAGGTCCAGTAGGTGCCCCAGATCGGCTTGGCCCACAGCATGCCCATCACCAGCGTGACGGTGGTGAACACAAGTCCGACGAGGGCGCCCGCCCGCGCGAATCGATCCGCCACCAGGCTCCCGTTGCGCAGATAGATCGCCCCGCCCACGAGCACCACAGCGAAAGCCCCGTAGGCGGCGATGGCCGCGCTCACGTGCAGGTAGAAGATGCGCTGGACGGATCCCTGCAGCGCGTCGGTCGGCGCGTACAGGAAGATGGTGGCGGCCGCGACGAGCATCAGGATGACGGCGGCGGCAGCCGCTTTGTCGTACCTATTCATCCAGTACGAACCTCGCCGCGAGCGACGTCAGCACGAGGAACAGTATGTCGAAGTCCACGAGCAGAGCCATGGCCTGGTCGTAGCTCCCACTGGCGCCCATCGCCACCTGCACCGCCTGCCCTCCGGCGACGATGAACGGAATCCACAGGGGCAGGGTGAGCAGTGGAAGCAGCAGCTCGCGCGCGCGGACGCGGGCGACCATCGCGGCGAACAGGCATCCGAGCGAAGCCATCCCGATCGTCGCGACGAAAACGGCGGCGACGACCTGCACCGAAAGCGGCGTCCCGAAGAACAGCGTCAGCGCCGGCAGCAGCACGGCCTCGCAGCCGACGAGCAGGAGCGTGGCGGCCATCGCCTTGCCCGCAAAGATCGCCACTGGCGAGGCCGGGGTCATGAGCAGCGCCTCGAGCGAGGCCTGCTCCCGTTCCGCCGCAAAGGCACGGCCGAAAGCGACGAGCCCGGCGAACACGAGGGCGAGCCACAGGATTCCGGGCGCGATGGATGGTGCATTGCGAGCGTCGATCTGAAAGCCGAAGTTGGCGATCACGAGCGCGAGGATCACGAACTGGGCCAGGGCCGGCACGAGCTCGCGGGTACGCCACTCAGCCCGCAGGTCCTTGCGCGCGACGGCGAGCGCGACGGCGAAAGAGTTGGTCATCGCACGACGTGCAGCCGCGTGGCCGTGCCCACCGAGCGGCCGTGCCGCAGCATCAAGGTCCGCTGGCACAGGCGGTTTGCCAGCGCATGGTCGTGAGTGGCGAGCACGACCGTCCGCTCGCTCATCACCCTGGCGAGCAGGTCCGCCGCGTCCGAACCGAGGCTGGCGTCCGGCTCGTCGAGGACGAGGAGCTTGGGGTCGTGGAGGATCGCGCGGCCGATGGCGAGTCGCTGCTGCATACCGCGTGACAGAAGGCCGGCCGGCCGGTTCGCGACCGAGCCGAGGCCGACCGCGTCAAGCGTCTCCATCGCACGCGTCCGGCTGACGCCCTGGAGGGTGCAGAAGAATTCCAGGTTTTCGACGGCCGACAGCGCCGGGTAAAGACCGGGGCTGTGCGCCACGTAGCCGATCCGCTGGCGGAGGCGCCGGCGCTCCTTGAGGGCGTCGAGCCCCATGATCTGGAGCCGGCCCGAGGTCGGGCGGGCGGCGGTGGCGAGGATGCGGAGCAGCGTTGTCTTGCCCGCTCCATTCTCGCCAAGCACGGCCATGTGCTCGCCGGCATCGATGGCGAGGTCGACGGATTCCAGCGCCACCTCGTGACCGAACCAGTGGGTGAGGCCGTTGGCCACCAGGATGCTCATCTGTCCGGATCCGGCGGGGTTTTGATCAGGGGCCACAGCACGAAGGGGCCGGCCGCGAACAGGAGCAGCGTCGCGACGATGAGCGCCATCTAACCCGGCACCGAAGCGGGAACGCGCCGCCTGACCGCCTCAGTCGCCGGCGCCCGTTCTCCGAGGTTGCCCAACAGCACGCCGAAGATGATGATCGCCCCGCCGGCCCAGATCCAGCTCACGAGCGGATTGACGAAGATGCGAAAAGACGCAGTGCCGTCGGCGCCCGAGCCCGCGAGCACAACGTAGACGTCGGCCAGCGGCGTCGTGTTGATCGACACGTGGGTCAGGGCCTGCCCTCCCAGGCCCGCGTACGTGGCAAGTGCCGGTTCGAGAGTCGCGTCACCGAATCTCATAGAGGCGACGAGCTCGGTGTGATCGGTCAGCGTGCGCTGCTCGGACCCGGTGTAGGTCAACGTGTAGCCCGCGACGGTCACCTGCTGGCCGGGCGCGAGCGTCACGTCCCTTTCCTGCTGCCAGAAATGAGATGCCCCGATCCCCGTCACGAGCACGGCCAGGCCGAGGTGCGCAAGGTAGGCGCCGTAACGCCGCCGCCTGCGACCGAACACCGAAGGCAGCCGTGACCAGCCGCGGCCCAGCCGCGCGTACTGGATCAGGCAGGTCGCCACGACGGCCGCGACCAGCGGAAGCGCGATCAGCGCCGGGATGGAACGCACGCCGGCGACCAGGAGCGCCGCCAGCGCCACGAGGACGGTGGCCCCCGGCCAGACCAGCGCTCGCAGGGACGGCAGCCTGGCGGCGCGGCGCCACGGCAGCAGCGGCCCGGCCGCCATCAACGCGAGGATGACCACCAGCAGTGGGCCTGCCGCCCGCTCGTAGTACGAGGCGCCGACCACGCGCTGCTGGCCGAACATGCCCGACACGAGCGGCAGCACGGTGCCCCAGAAGACGACGGCGACGACTCCGATCAGGAGCAGGTTCTGGAGCACGAAGGCTCCTTCTCGAGAAACCGGCGCCACGGGTTGCCCGCCGCCGGCTGCGACCCCGGCTCGAGCGGCAAGCAGCACGACCGAGAACGCGATGCAAACGAACAGGAAACCCAGGAACCATGGCCCGATCGCGCTGATCGCAAAGGTGTGCACCGACGGAACGACTCCGCTTCGCACGATGAAGGTGCCGAACACCACGAGCAGGAAGGCGAGCATGACCAGGCCGAAGTTCCACGCTCGCAGGCGGCCGCGTGTCTCCTGGACCATCGACGAGTGGAGGTACGCCGTCGTCGCCAGCCAGGGCATCAAGGCGACGTTCTCAACCGGGTCCCAGCCCCAATAACCACCCCATCCGAGCACGTGGTACGCCCACCACATGCCGAGCACGAGCCCGGTCGTCTGCAGGCTCCAGGCGATCAGCGCAAAGCGGCGCGTGTGCGCAATCCAGGCGGCGTCGGGCCTGCCGGCGAGCAGCGCCGCCGAGGCGAAGCAGAACGGGATGGCGAAGGATGCGAAGCCCGCCAGAATGATCGGTGGGTGGATCAGCATCCCGCCGTCGCGCAGGACGGGGTTGAGCCCGAGGCCGTCGGGAGGGGTGATGGACAGCAGGCCGAACGGGCTCGCGACCAGGACGAGGACGACGAGGAGAAAGCTGAGGATCGCGGCCATGAGACCCGCGGCGTAGCCGGCCATCTTCAACCCGAGGGACGCGCTCGCGACGAGCGACACGCTGCCGAGCAGTGCGAGCACCAGCGCCCAGTAGAGCAGCGAGCCCTCCTGCCCGCCGTAGAAGCCGGCCGCAACCAGCGCCGTCGGGGTCGACAGGTCGGTGTGCTCGGCGACGTAGGCGAGCGAGAAGTCATGGCTGAGCAGGGCCCACTCCAGCAACCCACCGGCGACGGCGACCATGGCCGCGGCTGCGAAGAAGGCGCGGCGGCCAACCTGCACCATCACCGCGTTCTCCTGGAGGCCGGCCCAAAAGGAGAGCACCGCGGAAAAGCCGGCCATGACAAGGCCGGCCAGCAGGGCGCCGCCGCCGAGGTACCCGAGTATCACTGCGTGTAGGGGGTCGTGGAGAAACGCGACGGGCACTTGGCCAGCAGCGTCGTCGCGTGAAAGACGCCGTCCGCGCCCAGCCTGCCCTCGGCGACCACGGTGATGCCGGGTTTGAAGATGTCCGGGAGCGTGCCGCTGTACTCGACCGGCACGGAGGCCGTCCCATCCTTCTCCGTGAACGTCACGTGCAGCCCGCCGTTGCTCTTCTGAACATCGGTCTGGACCACCCCCGCAACGCGCACCTCACCGTTGACCGGGTGCGAGCGGAGCTGGCTGACCGTGAGGTAGTACTCCGCGGAGCCTCCGGAGGCCGAGTAAATCAGGTAGCCGACGCAGGCGGCGACGACAAGGGCGGGAATCGACCATCTGATCATGTCGTCGTGATCAGCGTGAGGTACCGGTCGAGGGTCCGCGCGTCAAGCGGTCCCGTGAATGACGCTGTCACCAGACCCTGGGCATCGATGAAGAACGTCGCAGGCAGTCCTCCGACCCCGTATGACTGGTAGCTGCCCTCCACGATCGGCCCGGCCGGGTAGGGATGGGCGTGCTGACGCTCGAAGCTCTCGAAACCTCCGGTGGTGTCCTGGTTGTCGGCTCCCACGAAGGCGATGTCGGGATGCGCGGTGGACCCGTTCGAAAGGACGGGCAGCTCCTGCAGGCACGGCGCGCACCAGGAAGCCCAGAAGTTCACCACGACGGGCTTTCCCTGCAGCTGCCAGACACGCACCTGCTCTCCACCCTGGGTTTTGATGGCCAGCCGCGGCGCGGTCTTGCCCAGCAGGGACGGGTTGGCGAGCGCGGCGTGCTGCAGGCCCCACGCGAGCGAGAGCATGACCACCGAACCGAGGACGACCGCAATCACCGCAAAGGTCCCAGAGCTGCGGTTCACGCGCCTGAGTCTAGGGGCTTCAGTTGGCCGTTTGCCTTCGCGATCCGGGAGTACAGGCGGCCTGAGGGCTTGACCGTCCGCTCGAGCGTCCTGCGGTCGACCGCGATCAGGCCGAAGTGCGCCTGGTAGCCGCGCGCCCATTCGAAGTTGTCCATGTTCGTCCAGTGAAAGTACCCCCTCACGTCGACGCCGTCCTGGATCGCCAGGCGAACGTTCGCGAGGACGTCGATGAGATAGCGCTCACGCTCGCGGTCGTCGATGGTGGCGATCCCATTCTCGGTGATGTAGATCGGCTTGCCGAGGCCTTTGAGCTCGCCGAGAACGTCGCGCATCCAGCGCGGGTCCGCGCTCCACCCCATCTCCGTCACCGCGGCGCCCGGTACGTTGAAGCGACGGATGAACTGGTCCCGCGGCAGGTGGGCGTCGAAGGCGCAGCACTGCCCGTGGTAGTGCGCGATGCCGACGAAGTCGGACGTCGCCTCGACCACCCTGCGCAGCCGGCCCGGAGCCACCGGCCAGCGGTCGACCGCCAGCTGAGCGGTCCGTGCGGCGAGCCTGTCAGCACGCCGGGTGCTTGCCGGAAGGAAGAGAAACTTGTGATGGGACAGCCCCACCGGCGAGTCCGGCCAGCGGCGCTTGATCGCGACGTAGGCGAGCTCGTGCGCACGCCGCATGTTGGCGAGGACCCGATAGAAGGAAGCGAGATCGCCGCGACGCCCGGGCGGAAACTCACCTGTGATCCATCCGTTGGCCGCATAGATGTTGGGCTCGTTGATGGTGCACCAGAGCGTGACCAGGTCACCCAGCTCGTCGACCATCCGATGCACGAAAGGGAGGAAGGCGTGGGCCGATCCCGCCGCGCCCCATCCACCCTTGCGGATGAACCAGAGCGGATTCGTGAAGTGGTGGAGGGTGACCATAGGCTGCATGCCCTGCTCGCGGAGCTCTCCGAGCACGTCGCGGTAGTGCCGGATCTGGCGCGAATCGAACTCACCCTCTGACGGCTCGATGCGCGACCACTCGATCGAGAGGCGATGCGCGCCCTGGCTCAACTCCCTGAGGAGCGAGAAATCCTCCCGGTACCGGTGATAGTGGTCGCACGCGATCGCGGAGGTATCACCGTTTGCGATGCGGCCCGGCTCCTGCTCGAACTCCCACCATTCGCAGTTGCGGTTGTCGCCCTCGACCTGGTGGGCGGCGCTCGACGTTCCCCAGAGAAAGCCGTCGGGGAAGGTATTCCCGGCCACGGTCAGGCGGCGGCGATCGTCGGGCTTGTCACCACCGGCGGCGGGATGTACTCCCATGCGGTCGGTGTCTCGCCCTCCATGTCGACCCGCAGCATGCCCGCCTTGTCGACGTTCTTGCGATACATCTCGCGCTCGTTGTGGGCGCGCCCGTCGAGAAGGATCCAGGCTGCGTTCAGCGGGTCGGCGTGGCTGACAAGCGCCTGCGTCTCGCCTGGGCGCTCGCGCGCGAGACGCCGCGCCACGGCGAGGATGCGCCCGCCCAGCCGGTCGACCGGCTCATCGCCCGGAAGCAGCCCTCGCTTTGCCTTGTGGACGAACCACAGGGGGCGGCGCAGCGGGATCTGCCAGTAGGGCAATCCCTGCAGGTAGCGGCTGAACTCCGCCTCTCTGAGGTCGGGGTCGCTCTCCAGGACCGCCGTGCGCTCGAGCTGCTCGTTCATCAGGCGGGCCGTCTCGGCGGCACGCGCCAGCGGGCTGTGCACGATCCGGCGGATGTCTTCGTCGCGGAGCCGCTCACCCACGGCGGCAGCCTGCACGCGTCCCAGCGCGCTGAGCTGAAACCCGTCGAGGTGCCCGTACAGCAGCCGGTGCGGGTTCTCCACGTCGGCGTGGCGGATCAGGTAGAGCCGGGTCTTGTTCAATGCGCCCTGGGCGCGCCCGGCGGTCACTGCTGGACTTTCGTCCTACTGGTTGCGCAACGCGCCGACCGAGGTGCGGTTGGTTCCCCCGGAGCGGCCGAGCTCGAGCGCCTGGTAGGCCTCGCGCAGGAGGTTGCCGGTGTACTCGCGCCGGTTCATGAGGCCCGCCTCCTCATCGCTGCGGTTGAAGATGGCTATCGTCGCCGCGCCGCAGCTGACCGTGATTCGCTGCCAGTTCCCAGCCGTCGAGAAGTCGTGGGTCGCGATCGAGCGCCGGATCTTGTCGGCCGCGAGCGTCGCGCCCCGGTCGTCGGTTTCGGGCAGCACGATCGCGAAATGCGGCGGTCCGTCAACGTCCAGAAAGGCGACCGTGTCCGTATCTCGGATCGCATGGCCCAGGCGTTCTGACATCTCCCGCAGCAGGGCCTCGATCTGGATCGGCGCCAGCTCCTTGTGGATGTGCTCGGCATGATCCAGCTCGACCACGAGGACCGACAGCGGGCGGTGATAGCGAATCGCCCGGTTGGCCTCCTGACCGATCAGGGCGTTGATGAATTTCGAGTTCCAGATGCCTGTGACGGGGTCGACGACCCCGAAAAGAGGGCTGGACGAGCGATCGGCCTGGCTGTGGCCACAGCTCGGGCAGTACTGCGCGGTCTCCGCCAGCTCCGCGTTGCAGTACCAGCAGGTGGTCATGGCGGGCATTCTAGGCATCGGGAAGATATGAGGGAAAACCTGGGCGGTTTTCCCTGCGCGCAAGCGCGACCAGGATGGGACCTGCTGAATGCATCG
>DATBZR010000105.1:0-5859 GCA_036513095.1 Candidatus Dormiibacterota bacterium
AATCTGCGCAAGCGAAAGATCGACGCGCGGCCGGAGATCATGATCCCGCTCGCCGGCACGCTCGCCGAGCTGCATGCGGTGCATCAGGAGCTGAAGCCGGTGGCCGAACAGGTGCTGAAGGAGAAGGGCGTGCGGGTGCCGTACAAGTTCGGCACCATGATCGAGATCCCGCGCGCAGCCCTCACCGCTGGCGAGATCGCGACCGAAGCGGAGTTCTTCTCCTTCGGCACCAACGACCTCACGCAGATGACGTTCGGCTACTCGCGCGACGACGCCGAGCGCCACTTCATCGTCAAGTACCTCGAGCGCAAGATCCTGCCACGCAACCCCTTCGAGACGATCGACGAGGACGGCGTGGGGCGGCTGATGGCAATCGCCGTGTCAGAGGGCCGCAAGACGCGGCCGAAGATGGAAATCGGGATATGCGGCGAGCATGGCGGCGACCCGGACTCGATCCACCTCTGCCACAAGCTGGGCCTGAACTACGTCTCCTGCAGCCCGTTCCGCGTCCCGGTAGCGCGCCTGGCCGCAGCCCAAGCCGCCATCGGAGATACCAGCAAAGACAAATAGATCCTCCCTCTCCCCGCAGGGGGGCAATCAGTAAGTCCCATCCTCATCGCCGCTTTGCGCGCAGAGTCGGGGTGGGGGCTTACTGAGGCTTGTGGCCTCGCATCGTCTTGAGATCCGGTTTGTTCTTCCCCAGGTATTCGCCCAGGCCGCCCTCGCGAGTCAGCACGTAGAAACCGCCCCGTTTTCCGCCCGTGAGATACAGGCCGCCCGCCACCTCGAAGATCAAGGCGCTCACCGCGTACGCCCAATGAAGATGCTCTGCTCTCACCGCCACCACGACCACGAATCCAAGCAGCATGATCACGGCGCCGATCACAAGCCTCTTGCGGTCGGTCACCTCGACGAGCGATGGCTTGCTTCCAGACAGCGGGACCCAGATGCGGCGCGCCCACAGGTCGGGCGGCACTTTGGTTTGGTCAAGCCTTGCGCTGCTCATCGTGCCCAGTCACATTAAGCCTTGATCAAAGCCGCAGAAAAGTAGTCCGCGTCCCCCGCGCCGGCGGGGGCAATCAATAAGTCCCATCCTGAACGCCGCTTTGCGCGCAGGGTCGGGGTGGGGGGCGAGGAAGAACACCACGAGCCCTAGTGCGGCCCCCGCGACTCCGCCTCTTTAGACCGCCGCCACCTCTCCTCCGCCTCTTCCGCATCGCCCCGCAGCTCGGCCACCTTGGCCATCGCCCGCCACGTCCATCCCGGCAGCTGCCGATCGCCCAGCTCCTCCGCGATCCGGATCGCATAGCGCAGGTCGTCCTCGGCCTCCTCGAGCCGCCCGAGCTCGCGCTTCGCGATGCCGCGCGCGGCGCGCGCGTCGGCCATCTCCCACCGAGCGCCCAGCTCGGAGAAGATGGCGATTCCGCGGTCGAACCATGGCAGCGCCTCCTCGTGGCGGCCCAGATCGTCCAGCACGCGACCCTTTTGCACCGATGTGTTCCCGACGATGAACTGATCGCCCGTCTCCTCCGCGAGCGCGCTCGCCTCATCGATCAGCTTCAGCGCTCCATCGCGATCCTTCATCTCGGTCCGGTTGATCGAAAGCGCTGTGAGCGCGCGCACCCGAGCCCAGTGATCTTTAGGACCGACCAGAGCGAGCGCCCGCTGCCAGATCACCTCTGCCTCGTCGTAGCGCTCGCGCGTCCAGGGCACCCAGCCCGCGAAAAGCAGAGTCCTCACGATCGCCATCGAATCCCCCATCGCCTCAGCCGCGCGCAGCGAACGATCCAGCAGCTTCTCCGCTTTGTCCACGTCGGCCTCGAAGTTGATCGCGATGTCCCCCAGGAAGCGGAGCGCCAGCGCCAGCGCGACCGAATCGTCGTGAGCCTCCGCGAGCGTCACGGCGCGGTCCAGGGCTTCAGTCGCCAGCCGGTACTCGCCCAGCCAGTAACGCGCCTCGCCCAGGCCCGCCAGCGACCGGGCCTCGCGCACACCCCAGCCGCGCTCAAGGCCCGACATGATGAGCGAGCGATCGTAACGATCGATCGCCGAGCGGATCTCCATGCGCCGCCTAGCCCGATCGCCGGCGACCAGCAGGGCGTCCGCGGCCCGCTCTGGAGCCTCCCGGTCGTTGGGGTCCAGGTCGAGCGAAGCTCGCGCCGCCAGCTCGTAATGGTCTGCGGCCAGGGAGCGGTGCCCCTTATCCACCAGGGACTCGGCGACGAGGTTGTGCAGGCGCAGCCGCTCTCGCTTGGGGAGGCTGGCGTAAGCGACGTCCTTGAGCGTCGCGTGGCGCATTCGCCACACAAGGTTGTCGTGCACGATGACCTCCGCCTCCTCGAGCTCCTGGAGCTCTTCGATGGTTGCCGCATCGTCGATGACAGCCAGCTCTTCGAGATCGAAGGCATACATGAAGACCGACGCGCGCCGGGCGAGGTCCCGCAGCCGCGCCGGCAGGGCGTCGAGGCGAGCGCTGACCACCGCCTGCACGGTCGGAGGAATCGACGTGTGCGCGCCCGAAGCGGCGCCGGCGCCGTTCGTCATGAGCATGCCCGTCGTCTCGATGATGAAGAACGGATTTCCGCCGGCGCGCTCCGCGATCTCGATCGCCTGCGAGTCGGCGATGTGGCCGGCCCCCGCGTGGCGGACCAGTTGGATCGAGTCCGCCGGCGACAGCGGATCGAGCCGGAGGAGCACCGCATTTCCGGTTGTCGATCCCCAGCTCGGCCGGAGCTCGAGCAGCTCGTTGCGGGCCAGCACGAGGATCAACGCGCGGCGATCGCCGCCTCGACCCGGTGTGGCGAGCCGCTCGACGAGGTCCAGCATGGGGGGCTGGAGGCTGTGCGCATCCTCGAAGACCATGATCACCGGGTGATCGCGAGCCATCGCGTCCACAAGCGCAACGAAGCCGGCCTGCACGTCACTGACGAAGGACGCCTCGTCGCGCCGTTCGGCCATACCGAACAGGAGGGCAAGCCGCTCGACGGTCCGATCCGCTTCTGACGGATCGCTCCACCTTTCGACCAACTCGCGCAGGAGGCGCCGGATCTTCTCGGGCGGGTCACCCGCTTCGATCCCGGCCAGGTCGCCGACGATCGCCGCCGCCGGCGAGAAGGTGGCGGTGTCGGTGTACGAGCGGGCCTGGCCGTTCAGGACGACGACCAGGGCGCCGACGCCGGCGGCCAGCTCGTCGGCGAGGCGCGATTTTCCGATGCCCGGCTCGCCGACGACGGTTACGAGGACCGGGCGCCCGGTCGAGGTCGCCAGCCCGAGGCTCTGATCGAGGACGGCCTGCTCGCTCGTGCGGCCGACGAAGGGGATGGTGCGCCGGGCCGATCGAGTCGAGAGCTCGTCGACCGGAAAGGCATCGAGCGCAGAATCGAAGCCCTTCGCCTTGAAGCGCCGGCGCCGTCCATATCGGACCTGCGTATTCGTCAGGGCATGGGCTGTCGTGCCGGCCAGGATCTGACCGGGATGCGCGGCGGATTGAAGACGAGCCGCGGCGTTCACGACGTGCCCGGTCACCAGCATCTGTCCGCTGGGGTTGCGCCCCATCGCCGCTTCTCCCGATTCGATCCCGATCCGGACCTCGAGCGGCTCGGAGAGCCCAGCCGCCTCCCCGAGCCGGTGGGCGCGAGAGCGGATCGCAAGGCCGGCGCGGACTGCCCGCAGCGCGTCGTCCTCGTGCACGTGAGGCATCCCGAACACCGCCATCACCGCGTCGCCGATGAACTTCTCCGGGCGGCCTCTGAGCGCGAGGAGCTCTTCGGATGCGGCGCCGAAGAACTGTCCCAGCACCTCGCGCGCCCGCTCGGGGTCGAGCCGGTCGCCGAGGCCGGTCGAGTCGACGATGTCCGCAAAGAGGACCGTGACCATCTTCCGTTCCTCGGTGCCCACGAGCGGTCCAACCGACGCGCCGCAGTTCGGGCAGAACCGGGCCGCGTTCGGGAGCGGCCGGCCGCACACCGAGCAAGCAGCAATCACTGCTGCAGAATATGCTGCAATTCGATGACTTCCAAAACGGAAGCCCTCAGTCGAGTCCCGCTCTTCTCGCAGCTCACCAGGCGCGAGCTGGACTTCATCGCCACCAGGGCCGACGAAGTCGTGGCCCCGGCGGGCAAGAAGCTGACCACGCAGGGACGGCCTGGGGACTCGTTCTACGTCCTTCTCGACGGGGAAGCGCACGTAGACGTCGACGGCAAGCGCCGGCGCACCCTGAAGGCGGGGGATTTTTTCGGCGAGATCAGCATGCTGGATCGAGGCCTGGCCAGCGCGACCGTGACGACCAAGACCGATGCGCGCCTGCTGGTCATGAGCCACGCCCAGTTCCGCGACGCCATCAAGGCAAGCGACGGATTGCTGATGAAGGTGCTGGCTGCGATGGGCGAGCGGCTGCGCGCCGACCTGTTCGCGAAAAGCAAGAAGAGTTAGGCCCGACCCTCGCTCAGCTGCTCGACTGTTTTTCCGATTCTCCGTTCTCGGGCCTCGGGCGACTTGATCGTTTCGATCGCCGTGACCAGGCGTCGCTTGTTGCTGTAGTTCAGGCCGTCGAAGAACTTCTTTGCGCCGGCGTTTCGTGCCAGCGCGGAGGCGAAGTCGGCAGGGATCGCGACCTCGCGAACCTCGGTGTCCAGCTCCAGATCGACGTCCACAGTGTCGCCGGCCGCCACGCCGGCACCCTCGCGGAACTCAGGCGGCACGCCGAGCATGAACCTGCCGCTCATGGAGGCGACGCTGGTGCGATAGGTGAAACCGTTGATCGTTGCGCGGACTGGTGGCCGCTTGCTCGAACCGAGGGCGGCCACTACCTTTTCCGGAACTTCGATCCCCGCCGCCGTTTTGCCGGATTGCAGGATCTTGGTCCGAAATCTCATCGCCGCTACGCCTTGGCCGCCTTCGGCGCATCCAGGGTCTTGGGCAGGCCGTTGTCGCGGGCGCCCAGCTGCACGACCCGGATGCTGAAGGTCCGGCTGAAAGTGCCGAGGCTGCCAAACCCGACGTCGAGGCAGATGTCGGTGACGCTTCGTTTGGTCTCCCTCAGCAGGAACATGGCTCGCTCGACGCGCCGGCGCTGAAGGTAGCGGTGCGGAGTCTCGCCGAAGGTCGCTTTGAAGGTCCGGATGAAATGCGCCTCAGAGACGTGAGCAACCTGTGAAAGATATGAGATGTCCAGCGCCAGCCCGTAGGTGCGGTCGATGGCGTCGCGAGCGCGGAGCAGCCGGCGATTCATGTCCTCCGCGGCCACGGTCATAGGTCTATTTTCGGTCACTCGGTCGGCGACCCGACCTGCACGCTGGTGGACGACATCGCCCTGATCCAATGACCGCTCAGGCCGCCCAGCGCATCCCCGGCCCGCGCGTCCGCCTCATCACGATCCGCTCTGGCGGCAGGAACTTGAACTCGCGACCCGACTTGATCACCTGCCATCCGCCCTCATGCACCAGCCGGTGGTGGAAGTAACAGAGCAGGACCAGGTTGGGCAGATTGCCCGGCCCACCTCGCGCCCAGGCAATGATGTGGTGCGGACTCGACCAGTCGACCTGGCGGTCGCAGCCGGGGAACCGGCAGCCCTTGTCTCTCACCCGCAGCGCCCTCATGGTCGGCGCCGAGACAACCCGCGTCGCCCGCCCGACGTCGATCACCATCGAGCCGGCCAGCAGCACGCGCGACATCGTGCAGTCGCAGGCGATGCGCTCGGCGGTGCGGGTGGAGATGGGAAGGGAGAGCTCGAGGTCGGCCGGCGGAGCGCCGAGCTCGCCCTTGAGACCCTCCAGGGTCATGGTCAGGTTGATGTGCGGCTTGACGCTGTGACGCCGAGGCAGGGTGCCCTGCTCCATCGCGTGATGAACCAGCTCACCC
>DATBZR010000106.1:0-4433 GCA_036513095.1 Candidatus Dormiibacterota bacterium
CGCGCTGGCCTCGTTCTTTCAGTTCAACGACATCAAGCTATCGATCTTGACGATCGTGGTCGGTCACACCACCTTCTGCATCGTGGTCGTCTACAACAACGTGCTCGCACGTCTGCGCCGCACCCAGGGTTCCTTGATCGAAGCCGCGATGGACCTCGGTGCAAACGGCTTTCAGACGTTCAGGGACGTGACCCTCCCGTTGATCGCAACCTCGCTCGTCGCGGGGGCGATGCTCGCATTCGCGCTGTCGTTCGACGAGGTGATCGTGACCACGTTCACCGCCGGCGCCCAGAGCACGCTTCCGATCTGGATCTTCGGCCAGATCCGCCACGGAATCCTGCTGCCAGAGGTGAACGTGGTTGTCTCGTTCGTGATCCTGGTAACGATCATCCCGGTGGTGATCGCGGCTCGCCTCACCGGCGGCGGCGGTACCGCCAGAGTGCCTGCCGCACGCTAGGTTTAAGCGATGGTCGCGCCCACGTGGGGCCGCCGAAGATCGTCGACCAAGCGCGTCATGGCGTAGATCCATGCTGGCAAGAATGCGATCGCAAGCCCCAACGACTCGCCCCACGGCTGCTGGTTCTGCGGCGACGTGCCTACGATGAAATAGCTGAGCAACTCGTAGAGGCCAATGGCCGCAGACGGTATCCCTGCCACAGCGGTCATCACGGTCAGGCCGAGCAGCGTTCCACGCACGATCCACGGCGCCGAACCGCCGGGCATGCGAGCCACAGCGCGCCCCAAAAACAGGTGCACGCCCGTGACCAGCACTCCGATCACGAACAGCGTGATGCCGAGCACGAGGTCCTGGCTTCGCTGCTGCTGGTAGAAGTTCGATTGATCCACCAGCGGAGCAACCGGGACGCCTGGCGGGTAGGCGCCGGCATACGCGATGGGCTGGAAATACGAATAGGCCAGGTTGATATAGCCAAAGCATGCCTTGAGGACGATGCCCAGTCCGCTGAGGCTCGTCAGCACGCCTGCGATCAGGACCACGCGCGCGTAGAGCGCCGTCGCGGTGGCCAGCGTGAACGGGTCGCCGCCCCGTCGCGTGACACCGACGATGCCCCAAGCAATCAGTCCGAGGATCGCAAGCGGGACGAGCAGGCTCAGCATGGAGAAACTCAAGCTCGAGACGGTCAGCCTCCGCCCTCCATCTTGGTCTTCAGGTTCGACATCGCGCCGTTGTAGTTCTTCTTGACCGTGCTGCTACCGAATATGCCACGTCAGTGGATGAACTGGGGAATCACCACCGAAGCCGCCCAGAGTGCCAGACCGACGGCAATCAGGCCGATCTTTTTGTAACCCCATCCAATGGCGCCCAGTACGAAGACGATGAAAGCGAGAATCAACAGGATGAGTCCCAGGCTCAGGCTTCCGAGCCCTCTTGCTACCAGCTCAGAGAGCACCCAAAGGGCTAGACCGGCGGCGATCAGGTCCGTCTTTTTGTAACTCAAGCCAATCGCGGCGACTACGAAGACAATCAGGGCGATGATCTGCAGAAGTTCGGTAAAACTCATGGGCGTTATTGTCGGCTATTCGCTGGCGAATCTCAACAACTTCACATATTCACTCTTGTTGGCATGACGGCTCCAGCCGCTGACCTGAATCTGACCGGCCACGCCCTCACGCCCGGCGCGCAGCGGAGTTGGTGGCTTCGCGAGGCCCTCGCCCAAGAGACCGGCCCCGAATGCCCGCCGCTCAACGAGGACATCAACGCCGACGTGGTCATCGTCGGCGGGGGCTTCACCGGCCTCTGGACCGCCTACTTCCTCAGCGAGGTCGAGCCCGATCTCGGCATCGTCGTGCTCGAGCAGGACATCTGCGGCGGCGGGCCCAGCGGCCGCAACGGTGGCTTCGCAAGTGGATGGTGGGACGAGCTGGACGGCCTGGTCACGCTCTATGGCGCGGAGGCGGCGATTAAATCGTGTCGCGCCATCTCCGAGAGCATCAACTCGATCGGCCAGTTCTGCTGGACCCACGGAATCGGCGCATCGTTCAAGCGCGCCGGCTACATGTACGCCATCACCGCAAACGCGCACGAGAAGCTGTGCGAGGAGATGGTCGCGCTGGCGCGCGAGGTCGGCGCGCCAGACGAGATACGCGAGCTGACCGCGGCCGAGGTCCGCGCCCGCTGCGCCTCGCCGGCATTTCGCGGCGGAGCCTTCATGCGCGACGGTGCGTCGGTGCAGCCAGGGATGCTGGTGCGAGGCCTGCGGCGCGTCGTCCTCGAGCGCGGGGTGAAGATCTACGAAGGGACCACGGTGACAGGCGTCGAGGTGGGGCCGCCCGCCGTGGTGAGCACGCCGCGCGGCGCCGTCCGCGCGAAGAACGTGGTGCTGGCGCTCAACGCCTGGGCGACCGGCTGGCCGCAGCTGCAGCGCAGGCTCGTGGCCTGGAGCTCCTACATCGTGTTGACGGCGCCGGCGCCCGAGCGCCTCGCGGCCATCGGCTGGACCGGCGGAGAGCTCATCTCCGACTTCCGGACCTCGCTGCGCTACTTCAGGACGACGCGCGACGGCCGCATCGCTTTTGGCGGCGGAGGCGGACGCGCAAGGCCGACGATCGACGACGCATTCACCCACGACGCCCGCGCCGTCACCGAAGCGGCGCAGGGCTTTCGCCTCATGTTCCCGAGCTTCGCCGACGTCCCCCTGGAAGACGCGTGGGGCGGCCCGATCGATGTGTCGCCCACGCACCTCCCGGTGTTCGGCGCCCTCGAACCGGGCAACCTCTTCTACGCGCTCGGCTACACGGGCAACGGCGTGGCCCCCACCCACCTCGCGGGCCAGGTCTTGGCCGATCTGGTGCTGAGGCGCGACACCGACGCGACCCGACTGCCCATGGTCAACCCGCCGCCAAGACTGTTTCCTCCACAACCGTTCCGCTCATGGGGAGCAGCCGTCGTCCGGCGAGCGATGATCGCGAAAGAAACAGCAGAAGAGCAAGGACGGCGACCAAACCCACTCGTGGATCAATTGGCCCGCATGCCGCGCCGCATGGGGTATCTGCTGGGGCACTAGGTCAGCGCTTGGCCAGGTCTCCAAGCAAATGCACGCCCCAACCCTTGGGCATCAGCCGCTCGGCGAACACCGACGTCGTGAACATGAACCCGTTCACCGCGAGGTAGGTCGGGTCGGGCACCACCCGCAGCTCGGCGACCTCGAGACCGCTTGCCGCCGCCAGCCGGCGCAACGCCCCGACGGTATTGGCCCGGTACTGCACGGGAAAAGTGTCCGACTCCCGGCGCCCATAAAACCTGGACACGAGGCCCGCCTGCACAAGTGGGAGCGCCTTGCCGATCCGGTTCAGCACCAGCAGCGGGTTGCGCAGGTTCGGCGTGAGAAAGACGAAGTGCCCGCCCGGCCGCAGCACCCGCCCCACCTCGCGGAACACGGTCAGCGGCTCTTTCAGATGTTCGAGCACCCACACGCACACGACCAGGTCGAAGGAGCCGCCGGCGAAAGGAAGGTGTTCGCCGACCCCGCGGAGGATCGGCATTCCCGGCGCCCGGTGCCCGGTGAGGGACGGGGTGTCCGGGTCGAGCCCGGCCGCCAGCCGCACGTCGCGCCAGATGAGCTCCACCACCCCGCCCCGTCCGCATCCGAGGTCGAGGACGCTGGACTCGGGCGTTGCGTAGCCGCGAACCATCGCCTCGAGCTGGCTTCCGCTCGTCTGCCATCCCGGCCGCATCGTGCGGTAACGCTCGCGGTAGATGTTCTGACGATCCAGCGGCAGGAGCGCATCCGGCACCGGGTCGGGCGTGCCCACGGAGGGGATTCTGACAGGACCCGTCCTGCGCTTAAATCGCCGTCGATTTGGGCATAAAAAGGGCATGGCAAAAGGCGATTTTGTTGAGGTTTTGGTGGACGCCGGATCGGGTGCCGCCCGCGAGTACATCGTGGAGGCGACCAAGGCCGGACGCACGGTGGAGGTCCGCAGCTCTCGCACGACCGTCGAGGTCCGCGAGATGACCCGCACCGGAGGAGTGGTCCGCACCGCGAGGTTCATTGCGCCGCGAGTGCTGGCGGTCGTCGAACACCCCAAGGACGACAAAGGCCACAACCGCCCCCGCACCAAGGCCGCTTGATCCTCTCCCTCTCCCCTCGGGGAACGACCAGTAGGTCCCATCCTTATCGCCGCTCTGCGCGCAGGTTCGGGGTGAGGGGTTTAAGCGTGCTTCATGCCGGTTTCCGCGCCCTTATGTAGGCACTGCCGACCTTCCCCTCGACGTCCGGGATGCTCTGGGTGGCGTGGACCTCGAACTCTGGGTCGGCAAACCTCGCGCTGACCAGCGCGCCGCGGTACTCGTCGATCGGGATCGTGCCTGAGATGCATCCTGCCCATGAGTCGAGCTGCTTCTTCAAATCCGGATCGAGCGTTTCGAGCTCAACCATGTCGGCCACCGCGAACAGGCCCCCCGGCCGCAGCAC
>DATBZR010000107.1:0-20139 GCA_036513095.1 Candidatus Dormiibacterota bacterium
GGTCTCCATTGCGGACACCGTCCGCTGCCTGGCCGGTGCGGCGGGGATCCCGGGCGGGCGCGAAGTGGATCTCGTTGGCCCAGACGTTCTGACCTACCGCGCCATGCTTGAGATCACGGGTTTCGAGTTGCGCGGGCGCAAGCCGGTCATGTTCCCAGTCCCATTTCTCTCTCCAGAGCTGTCCGCGCACTGGCTGCGGCTCGTCACTAAGGGCGACATGAACGTGGCCCGCTCCCTCGTCGCCAGCCTTCGCTACGACCTGGTCGCCTAGCGCCCTCTGCTCACTGCGGAGCTGGGGTTGACGCCAGCCGGTTTCCGAGAATCGGTCCGCACTGCACTAGCGGAACGCCGCCGGGTGCTCGTGCCCAGGATGCGAGCAGCCTGAGCTCTTCTTCGCGGTAGGGATCTACGACATGGTTGTCGCAGACGACGGCGATCCGCCCTTAATTGGGGCGCAGAGTGCCGGCGAACACCTGCCACGCCAGAGCGGACTTCGCAACCAGGCTCAGGACCATGTAGACGCGCTCACCGTACAGAACATTCTTCCATCGGCCGATGCGGCGGTACTGAAACACCATGTTCAGAGCGAAGACGTTGAAGAAAACGAAGAGCGATGCGTAAATGAAATAGACAAAGGTGGGTGGGCGACTGCTGCTCCCGGCACCGGCACCAAACAGGTAGATTCCGATCGCGATCCAGGGCACGGCGCCTGCCAGGACGCCGAACCAGTAAGCGAGCCAGTCGACCGAGACTCGACCCAGGTTATAGCGCTCCATCGCCCAGCCGAAAAGGATCATCGAAGCGTTCACGCCGAATATGGCGACCAACGCAGCGATGTCGTAGATGCCTACTAGCATCGCGATGAGAACAATCATCAGCGAGGAGCTCAACGAGTATTCGACCCAGCGCGCGGGGTTGGCGCCCAGCCGCACATTGCGTGCATACCAGGGATAGACCCAGGGAGAGGCGACCACGAAATGTGCGATCGATGAGAGGAAGAGGAAGGCGGCGATCGCCGGGCCGAGCCTGACATTCACAAGCACTTCTGGCCGTGGCACCAAAGTCTGCGTAGTCGGGTTGAAATAGAGGAAGTTGGTCATCACCGGGAGGGAGAAGCTCGAGGAGAGTAGGACCATAGCGATGCCTTGCACGAGGTGCAGGGAGCCCATCGCCACGTTGAAGAGGCGTAGCCGGCCAAGTCCGACTGCGTTCGCCACATCGTTATTCGGCTGGCGACCTGACGGGGCCACCTGTGCCATTTGGGTCATGTCCATGTTTCCCTGATGGTGAACTGCCAGTATGCCTCCCGGATGCGGTTGACGGGAAAGCAGTCTTAAAGGGGTGTGCTACATGCGTGATCACCAATACAGCGGCGTTGTCACGTAAGCAGCTCCGCCGCAGTCGGGTTCGTGTTCAGATTTGGTCGAGGGCCCGGAATTGGAAACCGGGGCCTCACGGTCCCGAAATCTAAGCGGCTTCGTCCACCGAGAATGTTCAAGGGTCTTGAGCTCTGTTCGAGAACGCTGCGGACCAATTCCCGCGAGTTTCACCACCAATCGCGACTGGGATTACTACACGAAGCACTACACAGAGCGTCTATCAGGTAGACGGGAGGGAGCGCCAGAGCGCGCCCCCTCCCGCGAAGCTAATCGCTTGCTAACACACTGCCGCCACAACCTTGCCCGTGCCCGCGTGGCCCGGGTCCGGCGCGTAGCCCGGATTGGTCTGCACGATGACGATGTGAACAGTATTGCCGGAGACCGTGGAGCCCGACTGGATGGCGGAGCTGGTGACGATCACGGCCATGAAGGCAGGGAGCGGACCATTCGGAGGCGGCGTGCTGTTGCCCGTATCGGCACTCCAACTCGCGCCGCAGGTCGGCGTAGTCGGGCTCTGGGCGAAGCCCTTGAAGCTGTGAGGGCCGCTGGTCAAGGAGTTGTCCTGCAACCACGTCGCGTCCCAGAAAGTGACCGAGTTGCCGATCGCAGCGTTCTGGTTGTCGCCGATGACGAAGCTGCCGCCGCCCGGTGCGAAGGTGAAGGTGAGCACCCTGCAGGAGACCGTGGCGGTGGCGCTACCGACGTCCTTGATCGAGGTCGTGATCGTGAAGTAGCCGGTTGTGGCATAGGTGTGCGAACCGCTCACCGTGTACGGCCCACCGTTGTTACCGCTGACCAAGCCGGCCGTGATGGTGCCATCGCCCCAATTGATGGTTGCGGAGAAGTCGGAGAGGGTGCCGAACGAGGGGCCGGCCGCATCCGTGAAGGTGGCCGTTGGACCGATGTAAGACGGCAGTGAATTGGCCAAGCATGCCGGGCTGGCAATCAGCGCAGCATCCAGGAGGTTCGCGAGGGTTCGAGGACTTCGCCTGCAGGACTGGGCCGCTTCGAACCGCTGAGGCACTGGCCGGGCGACGTACAAAGGCTAGCCGGGTGGACGACCGGTCAGCAGACTGTCGCCACGACAGTGCCGGTGCCGGCGTGACCTACGTCGTTGGCATAGCCGGAATCGACCCTGACGACGACGACATGGAGGGTGTTGCCGCTCAAGCCTGAGGTCGATCGCGTTACGTGACTCGACACGATGACGGCCATGTATTGCGGAAGCGTCGATGGCGCATCTGTGGTGTTAGCCGGAGTCGATGTCCAATCGACGCCGCAAGCCGGCGGAGTGGCCGACGTAGCGAAGCCCTTGAAGTCGCTCGGCGCCGTTCCTCCACTCAGCCCGTTCGATGCGCTCCATCGCGAGCTCCAGAAGGTGACATTGGCGCCCGCCTGGTCGCCGATGACGAAGGAGCCGCCGGTCGCGTTAGTGAACACGATTTCCGCCGCATTGGTTGTAGTGGCGGAGTAGAAAGTGTCCCCGCCAAAGGTGATCGTCAACGGTGTCGGCCCAAGCGCCTGCACCAACGCGATCGAGCATAGGGCCGCGCCCGAATCGGACGTCGTGGCCGAGCAGGTCTGCGCCGTCGCTCCGCTGCCGAGCGTGAATGTGACGGTTCGCCCGGCGATCGGGGTCGTCCCGTCCTCGAGCAGAAGTGCGGAGACGGTGGTCGACGTGCCAGCCGCCGCGGCCTGCGGACCCGTGTAAACGAGACTGTCTTCCTCGGTCGTGACCGTGAACTTCGCTGATGCCGACGCCGCGGCAAATTGATCTGTCTGATCGACTCGCGCCGCGACGCTGTAAGAACCCGCCGGCAGTGTGAGGCTCATATAGCAGGACGCCACGCCGATGGAATCTGTGGTCACTGAGCAGCTCTGGGTGCCGCCCGCTCCGCTGACCGTCAGGCTGACCTGCGCGCCAGGGACCGGCAGGCCGGTCATGGCGCTCGTGAGCACCGCGGAGATGAGCGCCGGGTCGTTGAAGTCGGCGGTGGTCGCCCCGATGTAGGTGAGGCTGGTCGGCGCACGCATCAGCACATTCGATTCAGCGAAGCCTTGCGCCCCACCATTGTCTGTGATGGTCAGGCGCACGGAGTAGTTGCCGGGGTTGGTGAATGTGTGCGTTATGGTCGCGCCGTTGCCGGTAGTGCCGTCCCCGAAATCCCAGGCGTACGACGTGACGGTGCCGTCGGGATCGTGCGCCGTGCTCCCGTCGAACGATACGGTCAACGGTGCGGTGCCATTGGTCGCCGACTGCGTGAAGCTGGCCACCGGAGGGAGGTTGACATGCGGCAGCTGCGTCGCGTTGAGCCGCACCATCTCACCGTCTGGCGAAACGTTTGCACCGGTCAATTTCACGGTCCAAGTCCCAGCTTCAGGATTGTCGATGGTGAAGACCTCGTAGGTGGGCCCGAGCTGGTGATAAACATCCGGCGCGCTCGTGGACCGCGTGATGGTGCGCCCCGAGGGCGCCGTCAACGTCATGACGACGTCACTGCCAGGCCACGCGGTCGAGAAGGTCGCCTGGCCCATTCCAGCTGCGACAGCCTGGGAAATGGCGAGATTCTGGTTGAAGCCCACCAGGAACTGTGATCCCGGTGGACCTGCCCTGATCGCGGCCTCGACGCCAGCCGCCATCGCAGCTTGGCCCTGTTGGTTGGGATGCACCGGCGTGTCAAGGCCCACGACGTAGTTGACGTCCGAGGGCAGAGTGCAAAGGTCACGGCCGAGAAAAGCCGTGGAGAGGTCCACGAATTCGGCGCCGTTTCTCTCGGCCTCGTTCTGAATTTTGTCATTGAGTGTTGTTTCGATACTGTTCAGCCAGCCAACTGTGAACGGGTCCATCCCGATCGTTGCGCACGGGCCAGCCGGCGGCAGCACATCCGGGTAACCAACCACGAGGATCCGCGCATTGGGAGCGTCGCTGTGGATCGTGGCGTAGATGTTGTCGAGCGTGTATGCCGGGTCCGAACTGGAGCTCGGGGCGCTGGATGGGTCGAGTATCTGGCCGGCATTACTCTCGTTGCCGATGCTCGCTATCGCGTTGGAGAAGTTCGCGCTTTCCAAATAGATGCAGTCGACGTGCAAGATGATGCACGCGGCGGCAATGGTCGAAAAGCCGATGTCGTTACCGCCGATTGATATCGTGACGAGGTCGACAGACGCATCCAGCGACTTGAGTTGCGACGGCTCGCCTCGCTTGCCGACAACCACGTCGCGAATCACGGCACCGGCGCAGGCCACAAATCGCATCTGCCCGCCGTAAAGGGCTTCAGCGATCTGGGGAGCGTAAGCGACAATTGAGCGATGACAGCCAGTAGCGTTGGTGTCGAAGCCGTTGTCGGTCAGGTAGAGGTTGTTTCCGACGCTTCCGTCGCCTGACGCGAACGAATCTCCCAGTGCCACGTACCAGCCACGTCCGACGACGTAGTTGCGGGGAGGGAAGCGGGTCGGGTCGGACTGGTCGAAAAAGGTGATCACTACGACCACCGAGCCAGTCGGCGACACAGTGCAATCGACCTGCGCCGGGTTGCCGGGATTTGCGGTGTCCCGGCACTGCACGAAGGGTGGCAGCGCCGTATGGCCGATCGTCACAGGTCCCTGCTCCAGGGCCTTGAGCGTGAAGGACGCAGACTGGCCGACAGGCACGTCGAACGCCGTCCGGTCCGCTGGCGTCGGATCGAGCCAGCCCTCATAGAAGAACTGGTCGGCGGGCGCGGCGCCGGGGAAGCCAACCACGTTCGCGACCGAAATGTCGATCTGCCCGGGCTGATGGGGTGGCGATAGCACGGTGATGTGAGAGTCGTCGACGATGTCGAAGCAGTAGATCGAAGAGGCCGAAGCGCACAGCTCGAGCAATGGCTGGTTCGCGCCGAACTGGACTGATGTCGCGCCGGTGAATCCGGTGCCCGTGATCGTGACCGGTGTGCCTCCCGCGGCGCGCCCAAACGTCGGGCTCACCGACGTGATCGTCGGCGGGTTGGGCGGTGGCGGCAGTCCGGGGCAGCTCGCCGCGAGTGTGATCTTGATCGGGGTTGACTGGTTCTGACCGGTGACGCCTGTTCCGAGAGCGCCGAAGTCGTCGTTGCCCCAGACCCATAGGTTGCCGGCCGAGTCGGCGGCGATGGCGTGGTTGAGGCCGCCCGAGATCCTGACGATGCGCGTCCCTGCCGGGAATGGGACCTGCGCGGGAACCGCAGTGTCGCTTGTCTCGCCCGTGCCCAGCACGCCGGACGTGGCGTTGCCCCAGCTCCAGACGGTTCCGTCCGACTTCAACGCGTAGGCTGTCCTGCTGCCGGCAGACACCTGGACGACACCGTCGAGACCGGGGACCTGGGTCGGCGTGAAGATGCGGAGCGGCACTCCCACGGTGCCTTGACCGAGCTGACCGAAACTGTTTGAACCGAACGCGAACACGTGGCCGGAGCCGTCGACGGCCAGCGTGTACGAGTCACCGACCCCATTGGACGTCGAGACGTCGATCACGCCAGACAAGGGGATCTGTTGAAAGGAGAAGACCGAGCCTGTGAATCCCAGCTGACCTGCGGAGTTCCCCCCCGCCCCATAGAGCTTCCCGTCAGCGGTGAGCAGGATCGAGTAACGAAAACCCGCGACCGCTTTCGACACGTTGGGCGGCGCGGGAAGAATCACAGGCGCTTCGATGGTCGTCGCAATGTCGCCAATGCCGAGTCCGGGCGACTGACCCCAACCCCAAACAGCGCCGTCGGAAGTCACCGCGACGGTATGTTCGTCGGCCGAACCAACAGACACCACCCTGGTCGGACCTCCGACCGCGGTCGGACTCAGAACGTAAACCGGGCCGCCGACGGTGACGTCGCCCAGGCCGGTCTCGTTGGCCTGGTTCTCGCCCCAGGCCCAGAGGTTGCCCGACGGGTCCACCGCAAAGCCGGTGACGAATCCGGCCCACACCGCTGACACGTTCGTGAGCGCAGGGTTGGCGTGCACCGCCGTCGGCGATGGAACGTCTGTGTTCTGGAAGCCCAACCCCAGCTGGGCCTGAGCGTTCAACCCCCACGTGAAGAGCTGACCGTTGGAAACCGCGGCCGAGAACTCGACGCCCGCGGCGATGACGTTGGTTGTGCATGCAGTCGTCGACGCTGCCGCTGCGACCGGCGCCGCCTGACCGCCCACCAGAGGCGACAGCACGAGGAGGCCCACCAACAGGCGGACCCGAAGGCGCGTCACGACAGACCCCAGCGTTGGATGCACCCCTCTCCTTGAGCTTCGGCTAGAACGGACCCCTATTCTGCGTGTCGCCGGTCGCTTTACAACAGGTTTAGCGAAATGGCTTGATGTCTTCGGTGTCCTTGATCTTGATCGGCACTCCCGCCAGTAGCAGGTCGGACAAGCTGAACCCGGGGCCTCACGGTCCCGAACCGTCTTGGTTGCATGTCTCGAGTGTCCTGCCGACTCCGCAGGTGGAACACCGCATGGCCCCACAGCGCCGTGAAAGGCACCACGACCCCGGAGATGAACGATCCATCTTGTCGGCCGAAAGGCCGATCGAGGCTGCGAGATCCTAGCCGGCTGCAGGCACGGCGGTGGCCAGCAAGTGCCTGAAGGCTGGTCGGGGTGGATATGCATACATAAGGAATCGCGCGCGAGAGAAGGCCATCGCCACAGGCTCCTTGAAGGGGCCTCACGAATAGACGACGCACGAGGACGGCCGGTTGTCAGATGCGACCTATGTACAGTCGAAGGCACCACCTTCGGCGTTTCACAGCTCTAACGACCCCAGCCTTCTCATAGACTGGCCTTCGGGAGTGACAGCCCATTCTCTAGCAAGCCTCGACACGGCTCTGAAGGGTTGCTTCGGGTCATCGCCAAGCGCCCTGGCTCCGTGTGCGTCGGTTCTGATCACTCATCGCGCCGGGACGCTGTACGAGCGTGGATTTGGGGGGGGCAACGTCGACACGATCTACGACCTCGCCTCGGTCACCAAGGCGGCCGTCACCGCGCCACTCTTGATGGGTCTCGTCGAGGCGGGAACTGTTCAGCTCGACCAGCCCGTTGCCGCCTGGTTGCCGGAATGGAACAACACTCCGTTTGCGGCGGTGACGATGCGCATGCTGCTGGCCCACCGGAGCGGGCTCTGGGAGTGGCGGCCCGTCTACCTCCACTCCTCAGACATGGATCGCTCGATCGCATTTGTCACCTCGACTGAACCCCGCTACGGGCCGGGCGCCGGCCACCACTACTCCGACCTCGGCCTGATGCTGGCCGGCGAGGTCGTCCGCAGGGCCGCGGGCTACGGCTCGCTGGCAGAGCTGGCGCGCGATCGGCTGTTCAAACCGCTCGGCCTCGAGACCATCGGTTTCAACCCGCCAAGCGCACAACGCAAGCGAGTCGCTCCCAGCTCGCGTGGGGACTTCTACGAGGAGCGCATGGTGGCGACGGGCGAGCCGTATCCGATACCGGAATTGGGCCAACCATACGAACGCTGGCGCCGCCACACGCTGGTCGGCGAGGTCAATGACGGCAATGCCTATCACGCCTTCGGGGGCGAAGCAGGGCACGCCGGCCTTTTCGGAAGCGCACGCGAGCTGGCTCGCCTCGGGGAGGCGATGGCCGGAGCGCAATTGACCTCGGCCGCAACCCTTCAACTTTTCCTCGACGAGCCTTTCGATCCGGGTCAGGGCCTGGTCTTTCGAACCGGCACGCTGCTTGGCCGGCGGACTTTTTGGCACGCCGGCTTCACCGGCACCCGCTGGCTGTGCTGCCCCGACCTCGAGCTCGTCGTGGTGCTCCTCACGAACCGCCTGATGCGGCCGGGGGAGCCAGTGCCCCTGGACGATGTCTGGGATTCCGTGCTGGCTGCTGTCGCTGCCGCCTTCCAGCCCTAGCCGGTCACGACGCGGAGCCGAGTTGGTGGGGCTCCGTCAACCGCCATCGGAGACCAGCCGAGACGCCCAGGCGTGATGCTCCCGAGGATGGAGACGTGGTCCGCCCCGGTCGCGCCGGCCGCCACTCCGGGCCAGTTGTGAGCGGTCATGAAGCCAAGCAGGGCGAAGGCGTAAGCCTCCTTGGCCGCCGGCGGTATCCCCCACTCCGCAATCGAGCGGATGGGGATCGCGCCGAGCGCGGAGGCCAGCATGGTCATGAGGGTCGGGTTGAATGTGCCGCCGCCGGCCGCCACAACCTCTGTCACGGACTGGGCGAGACAGGCCTTTGCGACCGACTGCGCGGTCAACGCGGCCAGGGTGGCGAGAGTGTCGTCGAGACCAAGACCCGCCGGCAGCCTCTGCTCGAGGTAGGCCAGGCTGAACAGCTCGCGGCCGGTCGACTTGGGCGGCTCGAGAGAAAAATAGGGCTCCGCCAGTAGCTCAGCAAGCAAGCTTTGATCGATCATGCCCGCGGCCGCGTGGCGGCCGTCGCGATCGAAGTCCTCGGCGCCGCCGGTGCGGGAATAGACGACGGCATCCATCAGCGCGTTGGCAGGGCCGGTGTCGAACGCGAGCGGTGCGCCGCCGCCCCCGACCACGGTGATGTTGGCGATCCCGCCGAGGTTCAGGAGAGCACGGCGCGCCTCGCCGCCGAAGAGCATCGAATCGAACAGGCTGACCAGCGGCGCACCCTGACCTCCCGCCGCGATATCCCTCGCGCGCACGTCAGATACGACGGAGAGGCCTGTCTGCTCTGCAATCCACGCCGGCTGACCGAGCTGCAGAGTCCCGCGCGCGCGCCGGCCCTCGACCCAATGGAACGCGTTCTGGCCATGCGAGACGACCAGCTCGGCCCGGCTACCGGCGAGCTCACGATTCACGATGTCCGCCGCGCCGGCAAAAGCCTGGCCGATGAGGTTGTGCAGGCGCGCCACCTGCTCCATCGTCGTCGCCGCCGGGGGCAGAGTGGCCAGGATTTCCTTCCGAAGGCCTGCCTCGTATGGAAGGCTTCGATGGCCCAGCGGCCGCAGCATCAGAACACCGGACTCGAGCCGGAAATCGCCGACAGCAGCCTCGATGCCGTCAATCGAGGTGCCCGAAATCAGACCTATGATTCGCAATTCAGCGGCTGGTCACCGGCTCGGCGACGGAGCCGAAGACCGTCGTGAACACCAGGTCAGTATAAGGTTATTATGTCTACCGACCGAGGGCCCGCAGCCGTCGTGGATTCGTCCAGTATCCGAAGGGGGACAACCGTGAAACAGAGCTCGCTGATCCGGTCCGGAATCGGCCTACTCATAGGCCTTGCCATGGCGGTCACCGCCTGTGGCGGCAACAGCAATTCGACCAGCAGTACCAAGGTCGGCGGCATTCTGGTGGTCGGGAGGACGGCGGATATCGACCTCCTCGACCCCCACAAGGCCACGGCTTTCCAGACTGTCCAGTCCCTGGAACAGATCTACGACACGCTCGTGGGATTCGACAGCAACCTCAACCTGATTCCCCGGCTGGCTACCAAATGGACCTACTCGGACAACAACCAGACCGTGACTCTGAACCTCCGCACCGGTGTCAAGTTCCAGGACGGCACTCCGTTCAGCTCGGCCGACGTCGCGGCCACGCTGACCAGGATCCTCGACCCCAAGACCGCCGCCGTCGCCCGCTCCAACATCGCCCTGATCAGCAGTGTTGACACGCCTGACGCGAACACTGTCATCCTCCATTTGAGCTCGCCCAACGTCGCCGTTGTCACGGCGATGGCGGACGACAACACCGCGATCCTCAGCGCCAAGGACATCGCCGCCGGGACCGTAAACACGGCGCCCAACGGTACTGGCCCGTTCAAGTTCTCCAAGTGGACGCCGAACCAGCAGCTCGAGCTGGTCAGGAACCCAACCTACTGGGGTCCCAAGCCTCCCCTGGACGGCATCACCTTCCGAGTCATCCCTGATGAGAACTCAGTGGTCTCCGCCCTCGAGTCGGGCAACGTTCAGCTCGGCGTGCTGAGCGACCCGCTGGCCGCCAAGTCGGCCCAGGCCGGTGGACTCCATATCGACAAGACTCCGCAGCTCAGCTATCACGTCTTCCAGCTGAACGCCAACCGACCGGTGCTGAAAGACGTCAACGTCCGCCTGGCGATCTCCTGCGCGATCGACCGCAAGCAGGTTCTCGACACCGCCGCGCTCGGTGAGGGTGCGGTCACCGGCCCAATCACCAGCCCGGCCTACCTGTCGGACCCGAATGACCGGCCGTGCCCGAGCCGCGATCTAACGAAGGCCAAGGCGTACATGGCGACCGCCGGCAAGTCCGCTGGTATCACGCTCGACGCCATCGTCGAGACAGGCGAGTACGCGACCGCCGTCAACGAGATGCAGAACGTCCAGGCCCAGCTGAAGGACATCAACGTCACCCTGAACATCGAGATTCTGGAGTCGGGCGCGTACGTCCAGCGTTGGCTGGCTGCCAACTTCGACGCCGCTATCGCTCTGAACGGCGGACGGCCTGATCCTGAAACCATGTACGGCCGGTACTTCACCAGCACCGGCAGCCTCAACAAGGTTGCGGCCTACAGCTCGCCCAAGCTCGACACCCTTTTCCAGCAGGGCCGGACCGAACCTGACGTAACCAAGCGAAAGGCGATCTACAAGCAGATCTCCGAGGAGCTCGAGCAGAACGCCCCGTGGGTCTGGATGTTCACGGGCTTCAACTACAACGTCGAAACTACGAAGGTCCACGGCTTCACCCCGATGTCGACCGGATCGTTGATCTTCTTGCGAGAGACCTCTCTAGGCTGAGACTTCCTTCCATGGCGCGACGCCTCGCCGGGGCCCTGCTGACCCTGGTCGGGGTGTCGCTCCTGGTCTTCCTCGTTCTGCGGGTGATCCCCGGCAACCAGATCACCGCCTCACTCGGGACAGAGTCCGGCGTCCTCACGCCAGAGCAGCTGGCAAGCCTGAGGAGCTACTACGGACTGAACCAACCGCTCCCGCTCCAGTATCTCGACTGGCTGGCCAACGTATGCACCGGCAACCTCGGGCTTTCGCTGAGGAGCGGCCAGTCCGTCTCGGCGATGACCGCGGCTTCGCTTCCGGTGACGCTCGAGCTGGCGCTTCTGGCAACCGCGTTCGGCTTCGTACTCGGTGTCGGCCTGGGCATGCTCTCGGCATCGAAGCCGAACGGCGTGAGAGACGCGCTCGGCCAGGGTGTCGGCCTGCTCGCGCTGGCCATCCCCAGCTTCGTCATCGCGTCGGCGCTGGTCAGCTATCTGGCGGCCAAGTTCGGATACTTCCCCAACGCCCTGCCCTACGCGGCGCCGTGGGAGGACCCTCTGCTCAACATTCAACAGCTGATGTTTCCGGCTTTGGTGCTCGGATTTGGCGTCGCGGCGCCGGTGATGCGCACCACCCGTTCCGCAATCATCGAGGTGAGCTCGCTCGATTTCGTCCGTACGGCCCGAGGCAAGGGTGTAAGCCCTCGGCAGGTGGCCTTTCGGCACGTCTTGCGGAACGCGATGATCCCGATCGTCACCGCCACCGGGATTCAGTTCGGCTACCTGCTGGGCGGCGCCGTGATCGTGGAGCAGATCTTCGCGCTGCCGGGCATTGGCCGCCAGGTTTTGAACGGGATCCTCCAGCGCGAATACGCGGTGGTGCAGAGCAGCGTGCTGATCATCGCGGCGGCCTTCGTCGTCGTGAATCTTCTGGTCGATGTCCTCTACCGGCAGATCGACCCGAGGGTGCGCGCCGAATGAGCGAGGTTGGAGTTGCGATCCGGCTCCCGTCGGCGGCTACCGCTCCAACAAGGGAGCCGTGGTGGCAGCGACTGCTGGCCAGCCGCAGCGGAGCGGTCGGGGCGGCGCTGACGGGCGCGGTGCTGCTGGCCGCGCTGGCCGCGCTGGCCGGCCTCGTGCCGCACGATCCGATCGTCCAGCACCCAGCCGACCGCCTGCTCAGCCCATCCTGGACCTATCTCCTTGGAACCGACCAGTTCGGTCGCGACACCCTCGCGCGCTGCATGGCCGGGGCCGCGGCTTCACTTCAGGTGTCCTTGCTGGCGGTTGGCCTGGCCACCGTGGTCGGAACCACGATCGGCGTCATCGCCGGGTGGTATGGGGGCTGGATCGACCTCGTCGCCATGCGCCTGACCGACGTCTTCTTTGCGTTCCCGGCCATCCTTCTCGCACTGACCGTGGTGGCCGCGCTCGGCCGTGGCTGGTTCAACGTGGCGATCGCCATCGCGATCGTTTACACGCCGATCTTCGTCCGGATGGCGCGGGCGCCGGTCCTGTCTCTGCGCGAGGCTCAATACGTGCTGGCCGGCCGCCTGCTGGGATTCTCCGTTCCCCGTCTCTTGCTCCGCCACGTGCTGCCCAACATCAGCTCGATCGTCATCGTCCAGATCACCCTCGCTCTCTCCTGGGCGATCCTCACCGAATCGAGCCTCAGCTTTCTCGGCCTCGGTCAGCCGCCTCCGGCACCCTCGCTCGGCCAGATGGTGAGCGAGGCTAAGTCGCTGGCGGTCGTGGCTCCCTGGACCCTGTTCGCCCCCGCCCTGGTGATCGTGATCGCAGTCGTCGGGCTGAACCTTCTTGGCGACGGCCTGCGAGATGCCCTCGACCCAACCCAGGAACGCTGATGGAGCCCCTCCTGAAGGTCAGTGACCTGAGCGTGGTGTCGAGCGGGCGCGAGGGCCGCCAGGAGATCGTTCGCGGAGTTTCCTTCGAGGTCCGAGAGGCAGAGTCGGTCGCCCTGGTCGGAGAGAGCGGCAGCGGGAAGTCGCTGACCATGCTGGCGGTGATGGGGCTCCTCGGCCCGGGCCTCAGCAGTCCCACGGGGGAGGTGCGGTTCGGCGGGCGCGAGCTGCGGGGGATGCCGGAGGGTGAGCTGCGTCAGCTGCGCGGAGCGGAGCTCTCGATGATCTATCAGGACCCGATGACGTCGCTGAACCCGATGATGCGGATCGGCGACCAGGTGGCCGAGACGCTGACCGCACACGGAACTGGTGAATCGGAGGCGTCACGCCGGGCCCGAAAAGAGCTGGCCAGGGTCGGAATTCCAGACCCTGATCGCACCGCCCGTTCGTACCCACACGAGTTCTCCGGTGGCATGCGGCAGCGAGCCATGATCGCCACGGCGCTGGTGGCCGGGCCCAGGCTATTGATCGCCGATGAGCCGACGACCGCGCTGGACGTGACGATCCAGCAACAGATTCTGGCGCTGGTCCGAGAGCGCCAGCGCAGCGACCGAATGGCCACGATCTGGATCAGCCACGACCTGGGGGTGGTGGCGCAGCTCGTGACGCGCGTCCTTGTGATGTATGCAGGCCGGATCGTGGAAGACGCGCCGGTCCGGGAGCTCTTCGCCGCGCCGCAACATCCATACACAGCAGCCCTTCTGGCCTCGCTGCCCCACGCGGGCGACCTGGTGCGTGCGCCTCTCGCGCAAATCGGCGGTGTTCCTCCCGCCCCCGGTTCGGTGCCGTCCGGATGCAGCTTCCGACCTCGCTGCCCACAAGCGGTCGAGAAGTGCCTGGAGGACCCTGCGCTGATGCCCCGCAATTCAAGCTTGGCCGCCTGCTGGGTCCCCCGCGAGGAGTGGAAGTGATGCTGAGCGCGACCGACCTGTGGAAGCGCTACCCGATTCGCGGCGGCAGCGGCCAGGTCACCGCGCTGGCCGGTGTCACCCTGGGCGTGTCGAAGGGAGAGACGCTCGGGGTGGTCGGGGAGTCGGGCTGCGGCAAGACCACCCTGGCCAGGCTGCTGCTCCGCCTCGAGGAACCGACCTCAGGCAAAGTTGAGCTGGACGGGGTCGACCTCACCGGTCTGCGGGGCCACGAGCTGCGCGCGATACGCCGGCGGATCCAGATGGTGCTGCAGGATCCGTACGCATCGTTGAACCCGCGGCTGACTGTCGCCGAGGCGCTGATCGAAGTGGTCCGGGTACATCGCCTGGCAGCCGGCCGGGAACGGCAGCGGGTTGCGGAGCTGCTCGACCAGGTGGGCCTGAGTGCGGCTTATGGCGGCCGCTACCCACATGAGATTTCGGGCGGTCAGCGGCAGCGGGTCGGCATCGCGCGTGCGCTGGCGGTCGAACCGCAGGTCCTGGTGCTCGACGAGCCGGTGTCGGCCCTCGATGTTTCGGTGCGGGCGGAGATCATGAATCTCCTGGTCAGGTTGCGAGCGGCGCTCGGTCTCACGTACGTCTTCATCAGCCACGACATCGCCATGGTCCGCCACATCAGCGACCGGATCGCCGTCATGTACCTCGGGCGGGTGGTTGAGCTCGGCCCGTGGCAGCTGGTCCTCGACCAGCCTCTTCACCCTTATACGAACGCCCTCCGGGAGGCGATTCCGACGCCCGATCCGGGGCCCCTCGGAGCCAGACCTCACACGCCGCTCCCCGGTGAGGTGCCCAACAACGCCAACCCGCCCGCGGGCTGCCCCTTCCATCCGCGGTGCCCGCTGGCCGAGGATATCTGTCGCGTGGTTCGACCCGAGCTTATCGAGATGAGGCCTGGCCAGCAAGCCGCCTGCCACGTCGCCGCCCGTCAACACCTGGCGACCGCGCCGGCATGAGCTTGCGAGCGGCCACGGCCGAAGACGCGCCGGCGATCGCTCACGTGTTCGAGGCGTGCTGGCGCGATCTTTACCCAGGTTTGGTCCCGCAACCTGTGATCGAGCGGGTGGCCGGCGCGGGGTTGGCGCTGTGGGCCGGCCTTTTACGACCAGAAGCAACGAACTGGTTGGTTGAGGTCTGGGGTCAGCCCGGCGAGGTGTCCGGTGTGATCCGATACGGCCGCGACCCCGACCAAATTGGCGCCGGCCACGTTTTCAGCCTTTACGTGGATCCAGGCGCGAACGGACGCGGAATCGGCACCGCTCTGCTCAGGCATGCTCAGGAATGGTTCGTCGAGAACGGTCTCAGCCGAGCCACGCTGTGGGTCTTCGAAGCCAACGCCCGCGCGCGCGGTTTCTATGCCACGCAGCGCTGGCGGCCGGACGGCCAGAGCCGGGTTGAGCCGGAGTTCGATACGCCCGAGGTCAGGCTCTCCTGGCAGGCGATTGAAAGCGAGCTCGAAGGTCTGGAGACCGAGCGCTCCCGACCTGAGCTCTCCGAGCTGGACACCATGGCCGTGCCCGACCTGGTCCGGCTCATGAACGAAGAGGACGCGGGGGTGGCGATCGCTGTGGGCGCGGCAGCCGGCCAGATCTCGGCGGCCATCGATGCTGTCACGCAGAGGCTTGCCGCGAACGGGCGGCTGATCTACATCGGCGCCGGCACGGCGGGCCGGCTGGGAATCCTGGATGCCACCGAGAGCGTCCCCACCTTCAACACGAAACCCGGCCAGGTCGTGGGCCTGATCGCCGGTGGCGGAGGGGCGATGGTGGAGGCGGTGGAGGGCGCCGAGGACGACGCTTCCGCCGGCGAGAGGGACCTGCGGGCCATCCGGCTCACCCCCCTCGACGTCGTGGTCGGGATCTCGGCAAGCGGACGCACGCCTTACGTGCTGGGAGCGGTCGAGTACGCGAACCAGGTCGGAGCCGCGAGCGTCGGGCTCGCCTGCAACCGCGGCACTCTGCTCGCGGCTGCCGCTCAGTACCCGATCGAGGTCGCCGTCGGGCCGGAGATGATCGCAGGCTCGACCCGGCTCAAGTCGGGAACGGCTCAGAAGCTGGTCCTGAACATGATCTCCACGATCGCGATGGTGCGGCTTGGCAAGACCTATGGAAATCTGATGATCGACCTCCGCGCCACCAACGAAAAGCTGCGGGCGCGAGCCCAGAGGATCGTCCAGAAGGCGGCCCGGACGGACCCCGCGGAGGCGCGTCGAGCCCTTGATGACGCGGACGGCGAGGTCAAGACGGCGATCGTCATGCTGCGCACAGGGACCGGAGCCGCCGACGCCCGCAGGCGCCTCGAGCGCTCCGGCGGGAACCTCCGCCAGGCGCTCAGCGAGTCTCGGTGATCTTCTTCAGCCCGCGAGGGCGATCGCTGTCGATGCCAAGCAGCTGCGCCATCCGCAGCGCCAGCAGCTGCCCGGCGATCACATAGGGCAGCGGGGTGAGAGTCTCGGGCAGCCCTGTCCGGACCGAAAGTGCTTGCCCGATGGCGCCTGCGGGATGGTCGGTGATCGTCAGGACCTGTGCGCCCGCGGCCTCAACCCTGCGGCCGAGGTTGCGCATCTGGCGGAGGGTCGGCCCCGTCGCCTCGATGAGGATGATCGGGACGCCGGGCCCGACTGTCGCGATGGGGCCGTGCATGAAATCGGCGACCGAGCGAGACTCGGCGACCACGTAGGACGTCTCCATCAACTTCAGCCCAATCTCCATCGCTGTGGCCAGGTTGTAGCCCCGGCCGAGCACGGCGAGGCGCGCGCCCTTGATCAAGGCCACCGCGCCACCCAGGTGTGACTCCGTTCCGAGTGCGGCGGTCAGCGCCTCGGGGACCCGCATCAAGGAGGAGTCGAAGCCCGGATCCGGATCAAGCGCCTGTGAAAGGAGCGCAATCGCCAGGAGGCTGCCGGTATAGGTCTTGGAGGCAGGCACGCTCAACTCGGGCCCGCCGCGGAGCCGAACCAGGTGCTCCGCCACCCGGCCAAGCCGTGATCTCGGATCACCAGTGATCGCAATTGTCACCGCACCCTGCCGGCGCCCTTCCTCGAGCACCCCGACCACGTCTGGTGACACGCCTGACTGGGAGATTGCGAGCACCGCCAGCCCGGACAGCCGGGGCGGCCGCCGGTAGAGGCTGAAGACGGATGGCGCCGCCAGCATCACCGGCAGCCGGTTTCGAGTCTCGAAAAGGTACTTGGCGTAGATCGCGGCGTGGTCGGAGCTCCCGCGAGCAGCGATCAGAAGGGCAGCCGGCCGCCGGGCTCTGATTGCAGCGGCGGCAGACTCCACCTCCGCGCGGGCCGACTCCAGCATTTCGAGCGCGACCCGTGGTTGCTGAAAGATCTCGTCTCGAAAAAGGCTCACCGGGCGAATGCCACCCGTCCTCCGATCAAAGTCATCTGGACCTGGCCATCCCCGTCCATGACGGTGAGGTCGGCCGGCCCGCCGGCACGGATCCGGCCCAGGCCGCGCCCGCGGCCGGCGACGGTCCCCGGGGTTGAGGTGGACATTTGAATGGCGGCGCGAAGCCCCACCCCGTCGAGCAGAGCGACCAGGGTCACCATCCGGTCCATCGTGGCGACACTTCCGGCGAGAGTCCCATCCTCCAGGCGCACCGTCTCGCCGTCGCTGAGGACCGACCTATCGCCAAGTCGGAAGCGTCCGGGGGGCATGCCGGCGGCCGCGGTCTGGTCGGTGGTGAGGGCCACGCGGTCGGGTCCCTTGAGCCGGATCGCGAGGGCCAGCAGCACAGGGTCTACGTGGTGGCCGTCCGCGATCAAGCCGGTCACCACGTCCCGGTTATCCAGCAGGGCCGCGGCCAGGCCGGGGCCGTGGTGATCGAGACCGCTCATGGCGTTGAAGAGGTGCGTGCCGAAGCCGATCCCTGCCGCCAGCCCTGCCTTCGCCTCTTTCAAGCTAGCCGACGAATGCCCCGCCGAAACCGTCACCCCAAGGGCTGTCAGGCGCCGAATCGCCGCCACCGCGCCCAGCCTTTCGGGGGCGAGGGTGACCATGGTGGGTAGGCCGTCGGCCAGGAGGGCATCGAGGTTTGCATCCGTGGGATCGACCATCAGCTCCGCATCGTGAGCCCCGCGCTTGCGCGGATCCAGGAACGGACCCTCGAGATGAGCGCCGAGGATTCGTGCCGAGCCGGCGCCGGCTACGCGGCGAGCGGCCTCGACCGCGGTGACAAAGTTGGCCATGCGGTCCAGCCGGGCGGTGATCATCGTCGGTACAAACGCGGCGACTCCCGTGCGCGGCAGCGCCGCCGCGATGGCGCTGATCGAGGCGGTGCCTGCGGCCGCGTCGTTCCCGGCGAAGCCGTTGACCTGGAGGTCGATGAAGCCGGGTGTGATCACCAGGCCGGGGCTATCGATCAACTCAACCCCCGCCACGTCAATGCGTCCCGGCCTGACCCAGCTGACCCGGCCGTTTTCGACGAGGACCGAGCTTTCGGCGATGTCTCGGGCCGGAGTGATCACCCGGCCCCGGAGCAGCAGCCGGGGCGCAGCGTTCACCGGCCGGAGCGGTGGCGGGCCGAGAGTCGCAGCTGCAGCGTGTACCGGTCGCCTCGGATCACAGACTCGACGAGCTCGATGTGGTTGCCGAAGCTGTCGACAGTGAGACGCGTAGCCCGAAACACGGGGCTGCCGGAAGGCACCTCCAGCATGCGAGCCTCCGCCGCGGTGGCGGTCGACGCGCGGTACGTCTCGGTCGCGGTCGATGCCTGCACCTCGTAATGGCGGCGCAGCACGTCATAGAGCGAGTCCCGCCCGAAATCGAAGCGTTCCAGGCCGGGAAAGGAAATCGAAGGCAGGTAGGCGACCTGGATTGCAATCGGCTGACCGTCGGCCAGCCGGACCCGCTCGACCCGCGTGATGGCTGAGCCCGCGCTGACGCCAAGCCGCAGGCAGATGTCGGCAGAGCCGGGCTCGATCGTGATTCCGACCACCCGCGAGGACGACCCCCATCCCCGCGTGACCATGTCCTGGGTGAACGAGGTCAGGTCCGGTGGGCCCTGCACGATCGCATGGTCGGCGGTGACGAAGGTGCCCTTGCCCTGGAGGCGGACGAGCAGACCCTCGGCGACGAGGGTGCCCACCGCTCGGCGCATCGTGATGGAGCTCACCCCGAACTCCTCACAGAGCTTCGACTCGGACGGGATCCGGTCGCCGACCTGCCAACCCTCGCCGATCCGCTTGCGGAGGGAGTCAGCGGTCTGGGCATAGAGGACGGTGGCGGCCATCAGTCCGTATAAGGTTATACGGCTTGGTCACAGAGCGTAGGGAGGCGACTCGATGGTTCGGATCAGGCATATAAGGACGCGCGGGGTCGAATCGTGCCGGGCTATCGATAGCGGAGCCTTATCGAAAGTAACGCTTGGGCGAGACCGTTGCGAGTTATCGCGCCATCGCAGCTTCATTGCAGGCGCTGCGAGATGACCAGTGATCGAATGGCATCGTCCGTGGCGACGCCACCGGCATTGCGGATGACGTGAGCATCGCCCTCCTCGAGGCCGAGGATCTTGTGGACGTCCAGGCGGGCGTCCATGCAAGCGAGTACGGCGAGCAAGGAGTCCGCAAAGACCGTTTGAAAATAGGAGAGTGAGAGGGCGGCTCTGTAATCCGGGTTCACCGACCCTCAGCTAGGTCGCGCTGCTCGAGGGACGGCTTGGCTGGCTCTCGTGATTCGTTGCGGCGGTCGTCGGTCATGCTATCCAGAGGCGGGTAATCGCACCCGCCCCTGGCGATTGAGCTTGAGCCGACGGCCCGATAAACGCTTATGAGTGCGTGGCCAAGACCTTTGGTGGTGCCACCTTTGTTGCTACCGGAAGCGCGCGCTCATCGGTAGCCCACTTCCACGCGTACCAGACAATCGCTGCTGTAGCCGCAATCTCGATGACGCTGAAGAAGATGTAGACGGGTGCGGGTGCTGAAATGAAAAGCGACCCCAGCTGAACAGCGGTCATGGTTATGCCCGCCAGGATGTTGGCCCAGCGATTTGCTCGATTAGGCAGGAATCGGGACAGCAGAACCATCAAGATCGGGATCTCCATCAGGACCCCGGCTCCCAACGAGAAGGTTTGCGAAAGCTGGATCCCGTTTGCGTTTCCCGCCAGGATCCCCTTCACCAACTCCGGATCCATGTACCCGATGACATCGCAGTAGATCCAGTTCAGCGTTGCGAATATCCACAGTATCGAAAGCTTTGACTTCATACCTTCCATTTGAATGGCACTCCT
>DATBZR010000108.1:0-7981 GCA_036513095.1 Candidatus Dormiibacterota bacterium
TCGAAGTAGTCGATCACCATCCGGCGGGCCGCGAACGCCGTAGCCGTGTGGCGGATCGACGCCCGCATCATCTCGACCCAGCGCTGAGGAATCCCATCCTTGTCGCGCTCGTAGAAGGCGGGCACGACCTCGCGCTCGAGCAGCCGGTACAGGCCCTCCGCCTCGGCCCGATCGTCGATCTCCGGCCGCTCGAGCGTCGCGGCGGATGGGATCGCCCAGCCCAGCTCGGGACGGTAGGCCTCGTCCCACCACCCGTCGAGGATGCTCACGTTGAGTCCTCCGTTCGCCCCGGCTTTCATGCCGCTCGTACCGCTCGCCTCGAGGAACCGGCGCGGGTTGTTGAGCCAGACGTCGGCCCCGTGCACAAGATGGCGGGCCAGCTCGATGTCGTAATCCTTGAGGAAGACCACTCGAGGCTGCTCGCGCGCGAACGTGACGATGCGCGCGACGATCTCCTTTCCGGGCTGGTCCGCGGGGTGCGACTTGCCGGCGAACAGGATCTGCACCGGGCGCTTCGCGCTGTTCAGCAGCGAGGTGAGCCGGGCCACGTCCTGCAGAAGGAGGTTCGCACGCTTGTAAGGCGCGAACCGCCGCGCGAAACCGAAGGTCAGAGCTTCGGGGTCGAGCTCCATCGGCTTCTCCGAACGTCGCTTCGCGAACTCGATCATGCGGCGCTTCAGGTCGAGGTGCGTCGCCCAGAGCACCGGCGCCGGTATGTCGAACACCGCCTGCCAGCGTCCGTCGCGCCCGTCGAGGTCCCACCAGTCGGGTCCGACGTAGCGGCGGAGGAGGTCGGCGATCTCCGGGGCGATCCAGGTCGGCATGTGCACGCCATTGGTCACCGACCCGATCGGAACCTGCGTTTCGGGTAGGCCCTTCCACGCGTCCTTCCACAACCGCCGCGAAACGGCCCCGTGGAGCCGACTCACTCCCACCGACTGGTCGGCCAGCCTGAGCGCGGCGTAGGTCGTGCACAGCCGCTCGCGCGGATCGCCCGGCTTCTGCCGGCCGAGGTCCATGAAGCGGTCGAACGAAATACCGACCTCGGCCAGGTACGGACCGAGGAGGTCCCACACGAGGCCCGACTCGAAATAATCGCTTCCCGCGGCGATGGGCGTGTGCGTGGTGAAGACGATTCCGGCGCGGGCGACGAGCCTGGCCTCTTCGAGCGTCATCTGCCGGGACGCCCGGAGCTCGCGGATCCGCTCAACGGCGCACAGAAAGCTGTGGCCTTCGTTCAGGTGGAAGACGCCCGCCGTCATGTTCATCGCCCGCAGGGCCCGTACGCCGCCGATGCCGAGCACGATCTCCTGGCGCAGGCGCCGGTCGGGCTCCGGGACGTAGAGGCGGTCGGTGATCGAGCGGAGGTCGGGCGGGTTCGCCTCGAGGTCGGTGTCGAGGAGGAACAGCGGGACGCGTCCAACCTGCGCGCGCCATACCCCGATGCGTACTTTGCGGGCGCCGATCGGCGCCTCCACCTCGACGCCTTCGACGCGCTGCACGGGCAGGTCGGCGCCCTGGCTCTCGGTGTATAGCTCGACCTGGCGGCCGCCCGCGTCGATCTCCTGCCTCCCGAAACCCTGCCGGTAAAGGAGACCGACCGCGACCAGTGGAAGCCCGAGGTCGCTCGTCGCCTTCAGGTGGTCGCCGGCCAGGACGCCGAGACCGCCCGAGTAGATGGGCAGGCATTCGGCGAGCCCGAACTCCAGCGAGAAGTAGGCGATGACGAGCGGGGCCTTCGCGTCCATGAACCGTGGATTGACGCCGTAGTAGTCGCTGCGGGTGGCACGGGCGCCGGCGAGCGCGGCCTGCACCTCGGGCCGCTCGCACGCGGCGGCGACTCCAGCCTCGCCCAGCTGGCTGAGAAGGACGATAGGATTCTGCCGGGTCGATTCCCACAGCTTGGGATCGAGCGTGCGAAAAAGGTTTTCGATTCGGGGCTGCCAGGTCCACAGAAGATCGAGAGCGAATTCTTTGAGTTCTTGCACGAGAGACCTACGATGGTAACGAGATGAAGGCGGTGGTCATGGCGGGAGGGGAGGGTTCGCGCCTCCGGCCGCTCACCAGCCGCACGCCCAAGCCCCTGGTCCCGGTCGCGGGCCGGCCGATCATGGAGCACATCCTCCTGCACCTGCGCCGTCACCAGATGCGGGACGTGGTTGCGACCGTGCAGTACCTGGGCGCGTCGATCCGCAACTACTTCGGCGATGGCTCCGAGCAGGGCATCAACCTCAGCTACTCGGTGGAGGACTCGCCTTTAGGCACGGCCGGCTCAGTGATGCTCGCCCGCCAGGCCCTGACGGAAACGTTCGTCGTCATCTCGGGCGATTCGCTCACCGACATCGACCTGGCCGCGGCGACGCGCTTCCATCGAGAGCGGCGGGCGATCGCCACGATCGTCCTGAAACCCGTGCCGAACCCGCTCGAGTACGGCGTGGTCGCCATCGACGAGGGCGGAGCGGTCCAGCGCTTCATTGAAAAGCCAAGCTGGGGCGAGGTGATCTCGGACCTCGCCAACACCGGCATCTACATCCTCGACCCGGCCGTGTTCGACTTCTTTCGAGCGGGCGAGGTGACGGACTGGTCGGGCGACGTCTTCCCAAAGCTGCTCAAGCAGGGCGAGAACGTCTTCGGCTGGGTGGCCTCCGGTTACTGGGAAGACGTCGGCAGCCATGCGGCCTACGTCAAAGCGAACTTCGACTGCCTCGAGGGAAAAGTCAAAGTCCAGATTCCCGGGGATCGAGTGGGCGACTCCACCTGGATCCACCCGGACGCTGAGGTCTCGCGCGACGCCCGCGTCGACGGCCCGGCCCTCATCTGCGCCGGAGCGAAGGTGCGTTCGGGCGCGTGGGTCAACGGGCCGTGTGTGATCGGCGCCTACACCACCGTCGACTCGGGTGTGAAGGTCTCCAACTCGATCACGTGGGACCACACCTACATTGGGTTGAACTCGCGGCTTCGCGGCGCGGTGGTTTGCAAGTCGGTCACGATCAAGAACGGCTGCCTCCTCGAAGAGGGAAGCGTGATCGGCAGCGACGTCGTCATCGGCGCCGGCTCGACGATCAACCCGAATGTGCGCATCTGGCCGAACAAAGAGGTCGAGCCGGGGGCGGTCGTCCACGAATCGATCATCTGGGCCGGCTCGTGGAAGCGAGGCCTGTTCAGCTCGTATGGCCTCAACGGGTTGATCAACGTGGAGTTCACGCCGGAGTTCGCCTCCCGTTTGGGCGCCGCGATCGGCGCTCTCGCGCCCAAGGGCACCGAGATCGGGATCTCGCGCGACTACACGAGGTCAGCCCGCATGATCGGCCGCGCCCTGATGTCGGGGATGATCTCCTCGGGCACCAGCGTCATCGACCTGTCGGTGCTCCCGGCGCCGGTGTCGCGCTACTGGGCCCGCGCCAATCACGTCGCTGCCGTGCACGTGCAGACCTCGCCGGTGGATCCGCGATCGGCGGACATCCGCCTGTTCGACGACCACGGTCTCAACCCGGACAAGCGAAGCGAGCGTCGCCTCGAGGGCCTCTTCTTTCGGGAGGACATACGTCGCGCCTCTCACTACGAGATGGGCCGCATCGTGCGCCGGGACGGGCAGACGGAGCGCTACGTCCAGGACATGATCGCGAAGATCGACCTGGAGGCGGTCCGCGGTGCGGCCTTCAAGGTGCTCATCGATTACAACAACGGCTCGGCGGCCACGGTGCTGCCTGGGATGTTCCAGGAGATGAACTGCACCGTCATCCCGCTCAACGCCTCGCCGGCCGAGATCGTGATGGAACAGGACGAGGGGACGTTTCGGGAGCACCTCAAGGAGATGGGCCTTATCGTCTCGGCGGTGAAGGCCAAGGTCGGCGTGCTGATCGACACGCCAGGGGAGAGATGCTTCCTCATCGATGAGACCGGCACTGTGCTGGACCATGACACGGCATTCGCGGTGCTGGCCCAGCTCGCGCTTGCGAACAGGGTCGGCACGGTGCTCGGCCCGGCGTCGACGTCCCTGGCGTTTTCCATGATCGCGGACCAGATGCACAGCAGGTTCGTGCCGACCAAGATCACGCCGGGTGCGGTGCTGCGCGCGGCCCAGCATGCCGACACGGTGGTGGCGTCTGACGGCAGGGGCGGCTACTGCTGGCCGGACTTCGCGGTGTCGTTCGACGCCATCTTCACGACCGTGCGCATGCTCGAGCTGCTGGCGCAGACAGGGTCTTCGCTGGGAATGCTGCGCGAGCGGATCCCGTCCGTCGCACATCGAACCGCGGTCGAGTTCTGTCCCTGGGAGGTCAAGGGGCGCGTCATGCGAACCATGATGGAGACGCACATGAAGGACCGCGTCGACCTCACCGATGGCGTGAAGGTGTTCGTCGAAGGTGGGTGGGTGCTGGTGGTCCCGGACGCCGACCGGCCGGAATATCACATCATCGCGTCCACGCTGGACCCCGCCCACTCCGACCGCCTGGTCCGGGAGTATTCGCTCCTGGTCCGCTCGGTCGTGGCCGAAGCCGCGCCGCAGGCCGAAGCCGTGGTCGAAACGTAGTCACCTAGAATCGTGTCCGGGATGCGGGAGTAGCTCACCTGGTAGAGCGCAACCTTCCCAAGGTTGAGGTAGCGAGTTCGAGGCTCGTCTCCCGCTCCAGTTTTGTCGGGCGATGGTGGGACGTGGAGACTGAAGAAGTTCGCGAAGGGTCGCTGACCTACGAGCTACCCGACTAAGAATTCTTCAACTCCGCCGGCAGGATGTGTCACGTTGCAAGAAGCGTCGCGCCGCCGCCTGCAGCTCAGAGAGGGGTGTGCCCCCTTTCCCCAACATAAGAAAAGCGTACCAAACGCATGTTCGTGCGTCAAGGCCTAATTTACACAAACCCCGCCCACGTAAAGTGCATGAAGACCGCCCAAACCTCCCCCAACACCCTCTTCCGAGTCGCTGCCTGACGCGCCACCCACCCACGCAACGTGCAAGAAAACCACCCAAGCCCCATACCCACACCACCGCGACGATCGGCCAAATTTGATTTGCGAGCGGCGCGGCGCTGAGGATGGGACAAGTTGAATTCTTCACCGAGTTGACCTAAGGTCGTTTAAGGCTTGGCTCATTTCAAGGGGGGTAGTGATGAAACGCCACCGACTTCTAGCGTTCGCCGCGCCTGCTGTCCTGGTCGCGTCGCTCTTCGGCAGCACGCCGGCGGCGGCCTCCGGGGTCGGCAACGTACCCCAGGGAACGCAGAGCGACAGCGCGTACGCCGCCAGCGCGGATAAATTCGGCGTCACCAACGTCTTCGCCACCACTCAGAAGACCAGCTGCTACCGCCCAGAGGTTCCGTTCTCCGGGAACCTCGGTCCGGCCGACGGCTACAGCGGCATGTCCGCCTGCGGCGGCGCCGCCACGACGGGCGAGGACACCGGCCTCACCCCGTATCCGAGCCAGGTGGGCAGCAACGCCGGGTTCCCGGCGGCCACGCCGATGCTCGTCAAGAACCACTCTGAATCCGACATCCGAGTCGACCCGACGAACCAGATGCACCTCATCGGGACCTCGAAGTGGGCGGTCAGCGCTGAGGGCTACAACCACCTGCTTGGTTTCTTCGAGTCATGGGACGGCGGCAAGACCTGGCCGGTGCAGGGGCACATTCCCGGCTACGAGGGCTGGACTGACAACACCGACCCGGTCGGGGCGTTCGACTCCTTCGGCAACTTCTACACGCTGATCCTGCCGTACGAGTTCTATTACAACGCCGACGGCAGCCATAACTACAAGACGAACCAGAACATCGAGCCCAACCCCGCCGTCGCCGCGGAGGCGATCACCATCTCGGTCCGCAAGCATGGCGCCACGGCGGCGGATGACTGGACGACCAACCGGGCCGGCGCGATGGACGTCATCGCGTCGTACCCCGCGAAGGGCCGCGAGCCGGACAAGCAGTGGATCACCATCGACACCAACCCGTCGAGCCCGCACTTCAACCGGATCTACGCGATGTGGGTCGTCTTCGACTCGCTCACGCCGGTGCCGTTCGCGTCCTTCGCCGACGCGAAGGCCGACGGCACGCACACCGCGTGGTCGAAGCCCCAGCGGCTGCCGACCGCCGGCAACAACCCCCAGGGCGACACCTATCTCCTGCCGCACGTCGACGGCAACGGCACGGTGTTCACCCCGCTGACCAACTTCTCGTCGAAGTCGACCCTGACCAGCATCCTGCTCGACAGCTCGATCGACGGCGGCGTTTCCTGGCAGTCCGTTTCAACCATCGTCCACGACGTCGCGGCGCCGCCGCTGGAGTACGCCAACACGAACTTCCGCGATGGCATCGAGGACACCTTCGCGGTGGGCCCGAAGCGACTGCGCAACGGTTCCTATCCGCTCTACACGGCCTGGGAGGACTACAGCGCCGGTTTCGGCAACCAGATCCTGAGCGCGTCCTACGACGGAGGCAAGACCTGGTCGGCGCCCATCCAGGTCAACGACAACGCGAGCTCCACGGTCGACACGATGCAGCCGAACCTGACCACGGCGGCCGACGGAACAGTCCTGGTCGCGTTCTACGACCGCCGGCTGGCGTGCCCGACCGGCTCCGAAGCCGCAGCGGCTGGTCTTGGCCTGGACCCGAACAACCCGGCCGGGGCGACCAACTACTGCATCAACGCGAGCCTGCAGGCGTACAACGCGAAGCTCAATCCAATTGGAAACAACATCCGGATCAGCCTGCACACGTGGGACCCGCAGCTGAACTCGTTGAAGGCCGCGGCGATCAACGCGGGCGAAGGCTTCATCGGCGATTACTACGGCAACATCACCAGCGGCTCGACCGACTTCACCACGTCGGTCAGCACCTTTGACGACGGCTCCAACCCGAACCATTTCCAGCAGCAGGTCGTCGCGAGCGTGACGATTCCCTGAGCACGAACCGTTGATTTAGAGGGGTCCAGGCGGGTCTGGGCCCCTCTAGCATTGACTGACCACCCATCCGTTCAAGGAGAGATCGCCCATGGCCCGGACCCCACTGCTGAGCCGTTTCCAGGAGCTGTTCGAGGACTTTGACGAGGCAGATAGGTCCGGACGCACGGTCGAATCCGTGCAGCAGGAACGCCGCCAGATGCACATCAGCCGCCGCGACTTCATCAAGGTGGGCGGGGCGGTGGTCGGGGTCGCGGCTCTCAGCGGGCCGATGGCGGCGTGGGCGGCGGTGAACAAGGGCCGGCAGGGCCGGATCGCGATCATCGGGGGAGGCATCGCCGGCCTGAACGCGGCGCTGACGCTGCAGGATGCGGGGATCAGCTCGACCGTGTACGAGGCCTCGGACCGCGTCGGCGGCCGCATGCACTCGGACACGACCTCCTGGCTCAATGGGCAGACCAGCGAGGACTGCGGCGAGCTGATCGACACGAGGCACAAGACCATCCAGGGCCTCGCACAGCGCTTCAACATCCCCAAGGTCGACCTGCTCGCGGCCGAGCCAATCCACTCGACTGAAACGGACTACTTCTTCGGCGGGTATTACACGACCGCAGAGGAAAACGCGGACTTCAACCCGGTCTGGAACGCGGTCAAGAAGGACCTCAACTCAGCACCCTTTCCGACCCTGTACAACATGTCCACCCCGGCCGGTCAGGCTCTCGACCACCTGAGCCTGCACAACTGGATCGAGACAAGGGTCCCCGGCGGTCATGGCTCGAGGATGGGACAGCTGCTGGACGTTGCGTACAACATCGAGTACGGCAACGTGACCACCGAGCAGAGCTCGCTCAACCTCGTGTACCTGCTTGGCTTCCAGCCGCAGCCGGGCAACTTCCGGATCTTCGGCGCCTCGGACGAGCGCTACCACCTCGCCGGCGGCAACGATCGGTTGCCCCGGGCCATCGCCGCCTCGCTCCCGGCCGGCAGCGTGCAGCTCAACACAGCGCTCACCGGCATCGTCCACAACTCGAACAACACCTACACGCTCACGCTGCAGAGCGGCGGCGTGACCACCAGGAAAGACTTCGACCG
>DATBZR010000109.1:0-4503 GCA_036513095.1 Candidatus Dormiibacterota bacterium
GTGGCGCCGTTCTTGTACTTCTTGTACAGGACGACGGTCATCCCCTTGGTGGGCGCATAGGTGTTGATCCCGTCGGCCACCTCGAGGCTGAAGCTGTCATCCGCGCTCAGCAGCGCGATCGTCGTCGGCTTGGGGCTGAGCGTGGCCGCCATGTCGAGAACGCCCTGGAGGTACTTGTTGGCGGGGCTGAGCACGCCAAAGGTGTACTTGTAGCCTTGGTTGAAGATCGACTGCGCCGCGCCGTTGGCCTCGACCATGGGAATCTGGTTCTGCTCGGCGATGGCGGCGTCCGTCGCCGTGGCGGCGCTGCCATATGGACCCAGCAGGAAATTCGCCTTGTCCTCGGTGATGAGCTTCTGCATCAGCACCGCTGACTGGTTGGCGCTGCTGGTGTCGTCGTAGTACTTGATCACGACCGGGTGCTTGACGTTGTTCACGACGATGCCGCCGCGCGCGTTGATCCAGTCACTCCACAGGTTGTAGCCCTGCTGGGTGAGGGTCGATTCCTTGGTCAGGGACCCGGTGAGCCCGAGCGGGGCTCCGAGGACGATGGTCGCACCGGTCGTCGTCCCGGGAGAGGTGCTGCCTCCGCAGGCCACCGCCGCCACCACGACCGCCGCCCCAAGCAACGCCAGTTTTCGGAAATTCATGAGCAGAGCCTATTCCTGTTCGGCCAAGAACGGATTGGCGATTTTACCGGTCGGTTTATGAGCCCGAAATCCATCGCTAGGCCTTCGGCGCCTTCGCGCTCGGTTTGTGGCCGCGGCGGTAGATGAGGGCGGTGCGTTTATAGGTGATCACCTCAGTGCCGTCCTGGTTGAAGCCGGTGGTACGCACGGTCACGATGCCGACGTTCGGCCGCGAGCGCGACTCGCGAGTCTCGAGCACCTCGGAGCGTGAGTGAATGGTGTCGCCTTCGAACACCGGGTTGGGGAGGCGCACCTCGTCCCAACCGAGGTTCGCCATCACGTTCTGCGACACGTCGCTGACGCTCTGCCCGGTCACCAACGAGAGCGTGAGGCAGCTGTTGACCAGCGGCTTTCCAAACTCGGTTTGTGCAGCGTACTGGTGGTCGAAATGAATCGGCGCGGTGTTCTGCGTGAGGAGCGTGAACCAGATGTTGTCCGCGGTCGTCAAAGTGCGACCGAGCGCGTGCTCGTAGACGTCGCCGACCTCGAAGTCCTCGAAGAAACGCCCCTTCCAGCCCTCTTTGACGGTCATGGCCTTCCCCTTTTTTAGACGCGGTGACACAGTGACCGCGTGCCGAGATCATGGCACGACATACGATTGGCGTATGCAATATCGCCGGTCCGGCCGCAGCGGTTTGAAGCTCCCGGCGATCTCGCTCGGACTGTGGCAGAACTTCGGCGGCGACGCCCCATTCGAGCGGCAGCGCGCCATTGTGCGCCGCGCGTTCGAGCTGGGGATCACGCATTTCGACCTGGCCAACAACTACGGCCCGCCGGCGGGCTCGGCGGAGGAGAACTTCGGCCGGATGCTCGCGACCGACCTGCGGGGCCGCCGCGACGAGCTCGTCATCTCCACCAAGGCGGGCTACGACATGTGGCCCGGGCCTTATGGCGAATGGGGGTCGCGCAAATACCTCCTGGCCAGCCTCGACCAGAGCCTGAAGCGGATGGGCCTGGATTACGTCGACATCTTCTACTCGCACCGCTTCGACCCCGACACCCCGCTCGAGGAGACCATGGGGGCGCTGGATGCGGCGGTGCGGCAGGGCAAGGCGCTTTACGTGGGCATCTCGTCCTATTCGGCCCCGCGCACGCGCGAGGCCGTCGCCATGCTTCGCCGGCTGGGGACGCCGCTGCTCATCCACCAGCCGTCCTACTCCATGCTCAACCGCTGGATCGAGCCCGAGCTGGTCGATGCGTTGAAGGACGAAGGGATTGGTTGCATCGTCTTCTCCCCTCTCGCCCAGGGCATGCTCACGGACCGGTACCTGGGCGGCGTTCCAGAAGGGTCTCGGGCCAGCCACCCGGGCTCGATGTCGGTCGAGCGGATGCTGACCGAGGGAAACCTCGCCAAGATCCGAGCCCTAAACCAGGTCGCCCAACGCCGGGGCCAGTCGCTGGCCCAGATGGCGATCGCGTGGGTGCTGCGCGACCCCGTCGTGACCTCGGCGCTCGTGGGCGCGAGCAGCGTCGAGCAGCTGGAACAGAACCTGGCGGCATTGAACAAGCTCGAGTTCTCGGCCGAGGAGCTGAAAGAGATCGATCGCCACGCGACCGAGAGCGGAATCAACATCTGGGCCGCCTCGAGCTCTCACTGATCCGGAGGATCAGTCTCGCGAAGGTGTCAGATTGGTCTCAATCCCGCGACGGCTGGAGAGACTTAGCAGCCCACCCAGCCGAAGAGCTGCTGGACCTTGATCCGGTCGAAGCCGCGGATGATCGAGTCGTGGCCCATGCGCAGCAGAGGAACGCTCTCGCCGTCGAGCTGCTCCCACTCGCGCATGGCCGTCGGGTCGTGGTTGACGCAGCGATATTCGAACTGCACGCCAAGCTCGTTCAGGAGGTCGACCATCGCAGTCGAATCGCCTGATTCGTCCGAGCCGTACAGAACCGCCTCTCCTGAACTGTCCATCGTTGTGCTAACGCCAGACTAGGCGCGTTCCACCTATAGGGCCAATCAATTGTTCCGATCCCGCTCATAGGCGGAATTGATGGCGGCTAGGGCTCAGGCTCCACGCCCGCGGCTCGGTCCACCGGCGGGCGCTCGATCTCGCTCATGGCCTTTCCAATCCGGGTCACCAGGGCAGGGCTGACGAGCACGATGATCACGCCGGCCAGCACCCACGCCGCGACCACGTACGGGAAGTAGTTGTACGGCGCGGGAGGGATCGGGGAGACGTTGGACCACAGCGCGTAGGCGAGCAGGACGATGGCGATCAGGGGAATCACCGGCTGCGCTCCGCGCCAGCGGCCGATGCTCCAGAACAGCTTGATCGCGCCCACCTGGGTGGTGAGATAGACGAGCAGCAGGGCGAGCACGCCGACGGTCCCGGCGTAGGCGAAGACGGCGGCTCCGGTCTGCTCGACCAGGATGATGTCGAAGATGATCGCGACTGACATCACGGTGGCGACGGCCATGTACGGCGACGCGTGCTTGGGATGCACCTTGCCAAGGGCGGCAGGGCCGAAACCGTCGCGCCCAAGCGCGAAGAGCAGGCGGGCTGCCGCCAGCCCGGTGCCCAGGGCTGAGGCGAATGCGGACACGGTCGCGCCGAGGCTGATCGCGACGGCCATCGTCTGGCCGAGGTAGGTCTTGGCCAGGTCGACGAGCGGCGAGGTCGAACCGGCGAAGGCGGCCACGCCCTTGTCATCGGTCCCGAAGCCGATCGCCTGCGTGTAGCTGATCACCAGGTAGAAGGTGCCGGTGAACAGGACGGCGGCGAGGATGGCGCGCGGGATCGAACGCTTCGGGTTGCCGGTCTCCTCGCCCAGGGTCGCGGCGCCCTCGAAGCCCGCAAAGGAGAGGAACCCGAACACGCTGGCCAGGGCGACGGCTGAGAAGCCGGCTTTGGGAATCTGGAAGGGCACGGTGGAGAGGCCGTGGGCCCCGCCCCGGCCGAGGATGACCACCGCCAGGACCAGGATCAGCAGCACCGAGAGGCCCTCGACCACCAGGGTGGTGCGCGTCGAGAGCTTCACCTCCCGATGCGCCAGGAACCAGATCAAGGCAGCTGCCGCCAGCGCGGGGATGAGCCAGTGGATGTTGACGTTGAGCAGGCCGAGGAAGGTCTGGAAGAAGAGTCCGACCTCAGCCGTCGAGGCGACCGTGAACGCCGTGTACGTGAGAAGCAGGGCCCAGGCCGACAGGAATCCGAGACGCGCGCCGAACGAGATGCCGTTGAAGACGTAGACGGAGCCGGCGTGGGCGAACTGGCGGCTGAACTCGATGAAGGAGAAGGACGTCAGCATGATCGTGATCACGGCCCCGAGGAAGGCCAGCGCCACGGCGGTGCCTGTGATCGAAGCGGCCAGCGAACCGTTGAGGGCCATCGCCGCGGTCGGGGCCATGATGCCCACCGACAGGGCCATGGCCTCGATGACACCCAGCTGTGGGCGTAGCTTGCTCATCTCCCCTCTCCTCTCACTTGCGCCGGCTGCTTTGAGGCCGGCCGAGGGAGATTGTAAGCGCGAAACGACCGCCTTTACGGCCGCGTATTTATGGATGGAGCGCGTCCCCGTCGCCGCTGACACAGAGATTACGTTTCGGTGATGCGAACTCGGTGCCAAAGGGATTGAATCGCAGTGATGAGACCCCAACGCCGGATCCTGGCGCTCTCACTGGCGGCAGTCCTGTACGCGTGCGCCAACCCGTCAGCCGGCACTCCTTCCCCTAACCCATCCCCCACGTCGGTAGCCACAACTGGAATCCACAAGATCCAGCACGTGGTCGTGATCATGCAGGAGAACCGCAGCTTCGACCAGTACTTCGGCACCTTCCCGGGCGCGGACGGATTGCCCACCCAGAACGGGCAGT
>DATBZR010000110.1:0-2160 GCA_036513095.1 Candidatus Dormiibacterota bacterium
TGCCTGCGGTCTTCGGCTGGAACCAGAAGTTGTACGTGCCGCCTGCGCCCAGTGCGCTGCTCGAAGGCGTGAACTTCGGCATGCCTGATTGTTCCAGGACTGAGGGATTTCCGATGGTCACCTCCCAGTCGTAGCCGGTCGACGGGTTCCCGGGCAGTTGAAGTAGGACCGAAGTTCCTGCGGACATGGTCACCGTCTTGCCGTTGTCGGCTTCACCGAGCGTCACTGAGGGGTTCGTGCCTGATCCTCCTAGAGCCTCCGCGAGCAGAAACGCACCCGCGAGCAGGCCAAACAACAGCGTGACGAAGACGCCGATGCTTCGCTCGTGCTGGAGCGCCACGGCCAAGACCGCGACGAGCCCTGAGGCGGCCATTGCGATCAAGACGATCAGGTAGTTGAAGGGGAGTCCAAATGCAGGTGTCAGCACCAGCCGAGCGAGCAGAAGCAGGATCGACAGTCCGACCAGCCCGAGCGCGATCCAGCCGCTGACCGAAACCGGCAACAGCCGGGGACCTCTCTCGATCCCGCGAATAGGAACCGCCATGAGAGCAGCATCGTGCGCGGGGGCCCGCTGTTCAAAGAGGCGGAGGGCCCGGGACCGAGCTTCCATCCGGCCCTGGGCCAACCGCTCGTGACCGGCGTCGCCCAACTGGCGGCGACCTCAGGCGAGTTTGAGATCGTTCGGACGCCGCACCTTGCTCCGACATCAGACGTGGGACGGACCGCCGTAGACCCTGGTACGGCGGTCGTCCCTCGAAGAGCTCAGGCTGCCGGAACCATCGCGCCTTGCGCCACGGGCGCCGGCAGAGCGCGGACACTCCTGAAAAGCAAGGTCCAGTACACCGACGAATACGCCGAGTAGGCTCCCGCTGCAGCCAGGAGAACGCCGAAGAAGAAGACCGCCCCGACGGATCCCGCCACGATCGCTCCGGTCGTTCCGCCGATCGCCCAGCCCCCAAGCCCGACCGCGACGGCTGGAATGGCGACCGCCACAGCGATCACCGCCATAGCGATCCCGATCCCGATGGACAGGACGATCAAGAGCAGCCAGCCAAGGCCGACCGCCTTGAGGTGCGAGCCAATCATTCGGAAGCCCGCGCTCAGACTCGCAGCCACATGGCCACCTTCCAGCACGACTATTCGCTGGGCGAGCTCGAATGCGACGCCAAGCGCCAGCCAGAACACCACCGAGATAAGGAAGGCCACAACGGCAAAGAGCCCGAAGCCGAGAGCGGCCGCGCTGGAGTTCATGGCTGCGACGACTGTCGCCAAGACGAGTGTGCCGACGAGCACGCCAGGCACAAATGCGAGCAAAAAGGTAAGCAGTCGTAGGCCCGCGATCCGCCAGCCGGTCGCGTAGCCCGAACGCCAGGCCGTGCCCAGCCTGTAGTCGTGGCCCGCGTCGTGCTCGGCCGCGGCGTGGATGATCCCACCTGTGGCGATGCAGCCGAGAGCGAACATCACGATGCAGACCCCGAGGAAAAATGCGAGGACGCCGACGATCCATTCCCAGTTGCCGTTCCACGTGTTCTGGACGGCAGCCCAGCTGGGCCCCGTGTAGGTGCTGGACTGGGTGTAGCTAGTGCCGCTGCTCGAGAAGTTGTACGCGGTCGCGCCGCCGGCGAGGAAGCCCAACATCCACAGGTAGGGGCGTCGGGCCACGATCTCGAATGATCGCTTGATCAGGTAGCCGTAATTCATGTTTTCTCTTTCCTCCTGATCCCAGCATCTGACGACGGCGACGAGAAGCGAAGGGCCATCAGCCCCGGCCTTACCGGGCCTGACAATCCCTTTTGCAGACTGCGACGGCGGTGACCATCGGCCCTAACCGAGAAGGCCGAGCCCGCGTGATCGCCGCCAGGGTAATCACGCAGAACCGGTTTCTCCCTGTCAATTGCGATCGTTCCCGGCCTCAAGATCGGGTGGCCATCACCGCGCGCCTTCATGGCTGCCGCGCCAGCCACGATCGCTGGCCGGTGCGCGATGCCGCTCCCCACCAGGCCCTCCGGTTGCGGGTCTAAATGCTCTGTGCTTCCAGTCGATCGAGCGACAAGCTGACCAGAGCAGGACGTCATCAGAAGGAGGCCTAAGACATGGCTACCACAACCAATATCCCCCACGCGGTTCGCCTTCCGCCACGTTGGTTCATTCGGACGTTCT
>DATBZR010000111.1:0-2214 GCA_036513095.1 Candidatus Dormiibacterota bacterium
CTCTATGACTGGACCCGCGAGGGCGTGGCGTTCCCGGCGCTGGAGCGCTGGATCACGGCGGGCCATGACGCCGCGCTGCTCCAGGAGATGGGCTGGGACCCCGCGGTGCCGTCCGACACCAAGCTCCGCGAGCGCCGCGGCGTGCTCGTGCGCATGGGCCGTGACGCCCGCGAGCAGCTGACCAGCGCGAACCTGCGCCTCGTCGTCTCGATCGCCAAGAAGTACATCGGCCGCGGGATGAACCTCCTCGACCTCCTGCAGGAGGGCAACATCGGCCTTATCCGGGCCGTCGAGAAGTTCGACTACGAGCGAGGCCTCAAGTTCTCCACCTATGCCCAATGGTGGATCCGGCAGGCCGTCACCCGAGCGATCGCCGACCAGGCGCGCACGATCCGCATCCCGGTCCACATGCTGGAGGCGATCAGCCGCCTCCATCGCGCCTCGCGTCAGCTGCTCCAGGAGCTGGGCCGCGAGCCGACGGTCGAGGAGATCGGCGAAGCGATGTCGCGCGGCCAGGAGGTCGTGGTCACCCCGGAGAAGGTCCGCGAGATCATCAAGGCGAGCCGGCACGCGCTCTCGCTGGAGACCCCGATCGGCGAGGAGGAGGACTCCCACCTCGGCGACTTCATCGAGGACCGCGCCGCGCTGGCCCCGGCCGAGGCTGCGGCGAACCGGCTCCTCAAGGAGCAGGTGGCAGCCGTGCTCAACTCGCTGACCGGCCGCGAGCGCCGCGTCCTCCAGCTCCGCTTCGGACTGGAGGACGGCCGCGCCCGGACGCTCGAGGAGGTCGGCACAGAGTTCCACGTGAGCCGCGAGCGCATCCGCCAGATCGAGGGAACGGCGCTGCGGAAGCTGCGCCACCCAAGCCGTTCGCGCAAGCTGCGCGGCTATTTGGAATAGGCCACTGGCGGCGTCACGGCCGCCACGCTCTATCGCCATTGGACGGAATGCCGGGCGCGAACACACGCGCGGGAATGAAGCACGCCATGGCGAAGGTTGAGGGGAAGAACTCATCCAGGTCCGCCAACGGCACCCGAGTGCGGCGCGGTTTCTCGCTTGAACCTCGCGTTTCCAGTCTGTCTGGCGGCCGAAGCCCGAATGGAGAGCTGCCAGCTCCTCAGCCAAATCCTCGCCAACCCTATGATTCTCCACGCTCTCTGCATGAAGGACCACTGGCTCGTCGCGGACCCGACCTTCTATCAGCCCACCGCCTCTTCGACAAGCATTCGAACGAACAGCTCGAACTCGTCAACCCACTTGCAGGGTCTGGTTCGTGGCCGAGCTTGTGGTCGACCTTCCCCTCAGCGAGACATGACCGCACCCAGCGAGAGTCGACCCGCATCAGTTCGCCGGTCGTCGCGCATGATGCGGCCACGGTCGTGTGGTGGCAGGCACTGGCCTGCCACTGCGGAGGAACCTGCAGGTCGCCAAGCCGGCAACGGATCGACCGCATCTCCTACGAATCGGGCCGCGACCGGATGGCAGTCGACAATGGCGATCCTGGCGTCGTTCCGGCCCCCGTAGACTGTCGTGCCGCAAATGCACGAAGTGCAGGAGTCTCCCATTGCGACAGGGCCGTAGCGACGCCGGCCAGAATCCCGCCGAGGCGACCCTCCGGGCCGCGCGAACTGTCGAGGGCTACCAACAGTAGACAGGGTTCGCCTCAGCCGGTCCACCAAGACGCGCGGCCACACGGAGAATTGGCGACTGATCCGAGCGTCATCGGCGGTCGGCTGGCGCGCCGTGCGTCGCCGACCCCCCGCTCGCATCGACGTCACGAGTGGCGTACACGACATGGATCAGTTCAACCAGCAACTGACCGAGGCAGCTCAGTGGCTGCCGGCGCGTAGCGACCGGGCCGCCATCGCCCCGGCATGCTGGCCCCGAAGCGCGCCGATCGCCACGACCGCCGACGAGACCACGAACAGCAGCAGCGCCGTCACGTTCAGCACGCCGCCGGCCTGCCAGGCCGCCGTCGAGCCGAGCAGGTCACCGCCGACGACTCGGAGGAGCAGCCCGGCATGCAGCAGGAGAAGGTGGGCGTAGAAGCGCGGGCGATACGGGAGCGGGACACGCAGGACCGCAGGCAGGATCACCGGGGCGTGGCCGAAGACCATCGAGATGACGAATCCCAGGAAGAGCGCGTGCAGCATGACGTCGTACGCGGAGCCGGCGCGTACGGCCCCGAACCAGATCCATGCCGCGCCACCGATG
>DATBZR010000112.1:0-15984 GCA_036513095.1 Candidatus Dormiibacterota bacterium
GCATTTGGCGCCCGGGAGATCCCGCAGCGTAGCCGGCCAGCTATCGGCCGTCGACCGTTTCCTGCCCGCGTGGATCCTCCTGGCGATGGCCGCCGGCCTGGCGTTGGGGCGGGTCTGGCCTGGCCTGGGGCCTGCGATCGGACGATGGCAGATCCAGCAAGTGTCGGTACCGATTGCGATCGGCTTGCTGCTACTGATGTACCCGATCCTCGCGCGGGTCCGGTACGAGCGCGTCGCACAGGCCGCACAGGACTGGCGGATGCTCGGGGCATCGCTCGTCATGAATTGGGTCGTAGGTCCGGCGTTCATGTTCGCTCTCGCCTGGCTACTGCTCCCAGACCAGCCGGGGCTCCGGACCGGAGTGATCCTCGTGGGCCTCGCCCGATGCATTGCGATGGTCCTCGTGTGGAACCAGCTCGCCTCAGGTGACACCGAATACGCGGCGGTCCTGGTGGCGCTGAACGCGATCTTTCAGATCGTCGGGTATGCCGGGCTCGCGGTCTTCTACCTGAATGTGCTGCCAGGCTGGCTCGGCCTTCCGGGACAGTCGATCAAGGTGAACGCGGTTACCGTGGCAGTGAGCGTAGGGATCTTCCTCGGCGTCCCTCTTATTGCCGGACTGGTGACACAGTTCGTGCTCGTTCGTCGGAAGGGCCGGGCCTGGTTTGAGGCGAACTTCGTCCGCCGGACGAGCCGTCTGACTCTGATCGGATTGCTGTTCACGATCGTGGTCATGTTCGCGCTCCAGGGCCACACCATCACGAGTGAGCCGCTGACCGTGGCCCGGGTAATGCTGCCGCTGCTCGGGTACTTCGCCGGCATGTTCGTCGTCGCCTTTTTTGGAGCGTGGGCGTTGCGGTTCTCCTACGAAAAGGCGACAACCCTCGGCTTCACGGCGGCCAGCAATGATTTCGAGCTCGCGATCGCGGTCGCGGTGACCGTGTTCGGTGTCGAATCCGCGCAGGCGCTTGGCGCCGTCATCGGACCTCTTGTCGAGGTGCCGGTGCTGCTCGGCCTTGTCTACGTCGCCCTGTGGACCCGACACGGCCTATTCGCTGGCCACGCCCGCCGCGGTGACGTGGCGGCCTGACCCACAGAGGACGCGAGTTGACCGCTGAGAAACCGACCGGTCTCCACGTCTGCGTCCACAACGCCGGCCGCAGCCAGATGGCCTCCGGCTTTTTGCAGCAACTGGCCGGTGGATCGAGGGAAAGCCGCCTGTCAAAGGATTAGGCCTCCGCCTCGGCGACGCCCACCTTGACGCTTACCGCGTGACCATCTTGTCGAGGCGTTGCACGAGCACCTTGCCTGAGACATCGCAAGTGGCCGCGAGCGTGTTGTAGATGGTCCCGTATTTTCGAATGTTGCGGTGCAGCAACTCGACCCGTTGCTCGGGCTCATCGGTCACCAGCTGCAGAGAGTAGGTGACGCGAATCATCTTCGGCGGGGCTTCCTGCCTCTCGGCCACAACCTTGATCGAAGCCTCTTGGTAGCGGAATGGGAGGATCTGCGAGAAGCGCTCCACGTTCTTCAAGACGCAGGCCGCGAATGCCGCGGTAAGAAGGTCCGCGGGTCCGGGCAGGATCTCGCTCTGGCCGGCCGAAGTGTCGAACTCGATCACCGCCTGCTTGGAGGTGGCTGCTGAGACGCCCGGCCGCACGACCCGGGCCTCGATCTCGTAGGACGTCGGGACGCTGCTCACCTATTCACGATGGCAGTCTGCGATGTTCAGCGGCAGGGTCGAAGGTCCCGTGCCTTCCGTGCAAAAGGACTGGCCGTTGGCGGAGGGACGTCGCGCAAACGGACAGCGCGGCGCCGTTCGGGACGCCCGCAAATCCGACAGGGCCGACAAGCGGCGGCAAAATGTGTCCCGTGGGTGCAGCTTCAGTTCTCGTTCGTTCACGGGCCGATTGGCCCGACCCAGGCAGGCCTTCCGGGTGGTCCATCGCGTTCGCCATGCCTTGCGTACGAAAGGCCGAACTCCGTGAAGCTCAATAGTCACGTGCCAAGATGGCGTTGATGTCCTTACCGCTGCCCTTCAGGATGGCGATTGGATCCTTCTTCGGCAGGATTGTCTGACCGCGCCTCTGACGATCATCCACGCGAAACTGCTAGCACATCACGTTGGAGAGATGACTTTAGTGGCCGCCGATCACGATCCCAAGGACGGCCGATTGGGCAGCATCCTGACGATACTATCGGCGCCTGTCGGCCCGTTCCGCGCAGAATTCGTTCACGGCGACGTAGCTCAATTGGCAGAGCAACTGCTTTGTAAACAACACATCATCCGTTGAACTCGCAAACGCACGAAATGAGTCGCCTGTGCAGCTGTTTCCAACCGAACGTACCTCAGTCGCTCTCCCCTTTGCTCGCCTCGACCGCTTCTTTTGCTTCACCCCTGATCCACCAAATCAATGCCAGAGCCGCCTCCTTTGTGACGGGTATCGTGGTCGGAGAACTACGGGCGGCAGGTCAGCTTCCGCTCGGACGGCGAGATTGCCGCCTTGGCGAACGACGTCGTAAGCGGTACGAGCGCAGAATCACTCTCGATCCGACCAGTCAAACGGCGCGAAGCCAGCGAAAGCGAGGTGATTCGAAATGGTGGTCTGCGTTCCTGTCACGACGGAGGGCCTGATCGACCCCCGCTGGGGTCGCGCGGACCGGGTGGCAATCACGGATGCAACCGGCGACGGGATTACGGCCTGGCGAGAGTACGACGTCGGTTGGAACGCCCTCCACGATGCGGGAACCGAGGGCTCACATCATGCCCGGATCTCTCGTTTCCTCCAGGAACACCGCGTCGAGGCGGTTGTGGCGAACCACATGGGAGCGCCCATGGTGCACATGCTGGAGCGCATGGGAGTGAAGGTCTGGCTCGAGGCAATCGGCGATGCCAGGGACGCCACGGTGAGGGCGATCGCGAGCCAACCAACCTGACCCTGCAGGTGGACGGCCACCCAGTGACAGGACTTGAGGCGCCTGCAACACTGCTGTCGCGTTCAGCCGCCCATCATTCCCTGTCCTCCGTTCACCATCTGCTGCCCGTCAGTCATCATCGTCTGGGCCTCGCCCATCATCGCCTGGCCGGCCGCCCTCATGGCGTTACCTTTGTCCATCATTTGCTGCCCGAGGCTAACCATGTCGCCCTGGCTCAAGGTTCTCCCGCGGTTCATCATCGTCTGGCCCGCATCGATCATTGCCTGACCGTTGTCGAGCATCATCTGCCCGGAACTCCGCATCACTCCGGCATCGGTCATCATGGTCTGCCCCTCGTTATGTAGCGTTTGGCCGGCGCCAGACGTGCCAGCCGAACTGGAGCTGCCGCAGGCCGAAAATGCGAAGACAATCGCTACCAGCGCCAGTCCGACGTGGAGAACCTTGATACCGCGTCCAGTAGGCAACGCGTTGCCCTTGATAGCGTCCTTGAGATCGATTCGCGCAGCCATTTGGGCTTTCTCCTTTTTCTTCGGGCAGTAGCCCGTTGTTAGACCAAGGATCGCGGTGGCCTCATTCAAACACGACGGCTGTTCGGCACGTCTGCTTGGGGACCCTCGGCAGACCGTGTGGCCGCCGATATTCGGAGGTTCTCTAGCGTCTGCGACAATGGCCAACGAAGGCCCGCCTTTCTTGGTTGTCAACAACTGCCCGTCAGCGTGCCTGGTGGCTGACGTTTGTCGCGCGCCAACGCTAGCAACAAAAGGGTCTGGGAGCAGCCGCGCAGCGATTTGCCAGACCGTTCGCTGAAGATGTCGTCTGCGTAGGGGTGCCTCACGGTCCTGCCCTGTGCGTCCGCCGGCTTGGGACGCTGCGGGGCCACCGGGCGCCTGTGCAGCGATCTCACGTTGCCCCACGACAACACCGTTTATGCCGCCTCGGGTTTGGTTGCTCCGTAGGAAATTGTGATCCAGCTGTGTGCCGCTGACTCTAGAGAGACTCGGAAATCGCCGATTTTGAATACAAAATGGTCGGGGGCGAGGGATTTGAACCCTCGTCCTCACGGTCCCGAACCGTGCCGGTGCCGTGTCCTCCAGTGTCCGACAGACTCCCGCGTCGTCCTCGCGAATACGAAATCGACCAGGCTGGTGTCCTTTGGTGACCCCCTAGAGCCGTCCAGTGCCGGGAATGCGTGATACGGCTGTGATCCGGCGGGGATGCTCGCGGCCCCTGTCGGCTGCTCAGGGATTCGACAGTGTTGTTCTTTTCATCTCACTCCGGTGGGTGATAGCCCGAACGGGTTACCCAAGAGCAGAACGGGCAGCAAAAGCAGAGCAAGCACCGCCACGATGATCGCTGCGATCCAAAATCTGCGGTTCAGACCGACTTGCCAATGTCAAATGCCGGGGCTTTCGCAACGGGATCCCACTCCGTCTCTTCCGCATGCCCAATGCCACTCACTGGGTACTTCCTTCTTTTAGTTCGACTTTTGACATCGTCCCGTGGGCGTGGTGCGAGTAGTGCTCACGACGGAGATACATCACGATGGCCATTGGGGCTGTCATAGCGACCAGCGCAATCGGAAAGATCCATTCGAGGCCCAATTGCACTCCCATTGCTGGCAACACCATGTGCACGACGGGCATGACCACGAGCATCCCTGCGAACATCGCAGCATTCATCTCTACGATGTCGCGGCCGGAATGGCGACGGTAAAGCATCAAGGCCGTCATAGGGATGACCATCACCGCGATCGCTATCGGAAACATGTAGAACCAGGCCGGCGTCAGCCCGGCGGTCGGAAGGATGATGCGCACGACCAAAAAGAAGGCGCTCCAGGGGATGACCATCGAGAGCGTCATTTCGATCAGGTGCCTGTGAAAGGCACTCATTCTTGGCTGGTTCACTCGTCCATCATCCCTCAAGCTTTCTTGGTCTTGCCCAGCTCCCGGCTGATCTGGGCGGCGGCCCACCCAACCCTTCGGGATCGATCATGCGGCCGAGTATCGGCTCGACGCGATTGCCGGCTGCCAGGGGAAGCGTGACGGTGAAGACGGCGCCGCCGTCGCCGGCATTGGCCGCACTGACCTCGCCTCCATGCGCCGCGACGAGTTCGCGCACCACGGTAAGGCCGATGCCGGAGCCTCCCGCCGCACCACCATGCCCCCGGAAGAACCTTTCGAACACTCTGTCGAGCTCGGATTGGGGAATGCCCGGTCCGGAATCGGACACGTTCATGACCGCGCGGCTTACCTCCCGCACGAGCCGGACCCGAACCCGCCCGCCTCTGGGGGTAAATTTCAGAGCGTTTGCGAGCAGGTTGCCCAGGATCTGCCGCAGGCGGCCGGGGTCCCCCTCGACGATGGCCGGCTCAAGCTGAGTCTCGAGCTGCACCGCCTCGGCTTGGAAGAGCTGGGCGAAGTCGCCAGCGACGGCCGCGACCAGCACCGCGAGGTCGACTTGCTCCTTCTGCAGAGTGAAATGGGCGGCATCGGCGGAGGCGAGCACCTCGAGGTCGGCGACCAGCTTGGACATCCGGCGAGTCTCCTCCTGCAGCGAGCGGATCGAGTCGGGCCCCAGGTCCAGAACGCCGTCCTCCATTGCCTCGAGCTGGCTGGACAGGATCATCAGCGGAGTCCGCAACTCATGTGCGATGTCGGCGGCGAAGGTCTGCCGCAGCCAGTCCTCTTCGACGATCGTGTCCGCCATCGAGTTGAAGGCGGCCGCCATCTGGCCGAACTCATCACCCGAGCGCTGCTCCACCCTCGCGGCACGGTCTCCCCGGGCCAGCTGCTTGGCGGCTCGGGTCAGATTTCGCACTGGGACCGTGGCGCGTCGCGCCAACATCAGACCCAAAGCGACGGCTGCCAGAGCCCCCAGCAATCCACCCACCAGGAGCAATCGGTTGACCGCGTCGCGGAATGCCACATTGGCAGTCAGCTGGCCTTGCAATGGAAGCCTGACGACGGCGGTGCCGACCACGCTACGGTCCACCGTCACCGGGAAGCGCTGGCTCGGGCCAAGGGTCGTCGTCCCCATCATCGACCCCATGCCGCCCATCACCGAACCCGGCGACCCAACCGGCATGCTCCACACGGATTGGCCGCTTGCGTCTTCGACGTTCACGCTGGCACCCATCATCGCCAGGGTTGGGGTGATGGCATCCAGCTCAGCCGGATCCCAGGACTGGTGGCGCTGGTATGCGCCGGCGAGCAGGGCCACTACCTGGTCCTGGCGCGACTGCTGCTGCTGATCGAGGTAGCCGTTCAACAGGCCCCCAAAGGACAGGTTGACCAGGACCGCGGTCAGGACCGCGGCGGCCAGACCGACACCGGCGAAGGCGGCCGCCAGTCTCCAGGCGTATGAGCTACGCATCGGGCCGCAGGGCGAATCGGTAGCCGATGCCGGCCACGGTGAGCACGAAGGTCGGTTCTCGGGGATCGTCGCCGAGCTTGTGGCGCAGGTTCTTGATGTGAGCGTCGACCGTGCGCTCGGAGGCCTCCGCCTCGTATCCGCGAACGGCAGCCAGGAGCTGCTCGCGGCTGAGCGCCCTCGGTGCGTTAGCCACCAGGGCGACGAGCAGGTCGTACTCGGTCCTGGTCAGCGCCAGCGGCAATCCATGGAGCCGAACCTCCCGGGCACCCCGATCGATGACCAGCCTGCTTCCGTCGAACGACACCGCATCCCGGATCGACTTCGAGCGGCGCAGGACGGCGGCCACGCGGGCGGCGAGCTCGCGCATGCTGAAGGGCTTGACCAGGTAGTCGTCCGCGCCCAGGCCCAGGCCAGCGATGCGATCCGCCTCCGAGGACTTGGCGGTCAGCATGATGATGGGCACGTCCGAGACGTCGCGCACTGCCCGTGCGATCTCCTCGCCCGGGACATCGGGGAGCTTGAGGTCGAGCACGATGAGGTCCGGGTGCTCGCGCAGGGCGGCCTGCAGTCCAGCCTCGCCGGTCTCGGAATAGAGGACGGAATAACCCTCGCGGGCCAGGTAGCCCCCGACCACCTCGCGAATCTTGCGCTCGTCATCGATCACAAGTACTGAGGAGGCGGCCATCGGAACAATTCCATCCTGGAACGGGTGCGAAGCCGGCCCCAGGGTCGATTGCCCCCTCCCGGGCGTGTCGTTCGGCTGGCCCGAGCCGGCGCGGCTGGAACCGCCCGCCACGCCGGCTGAGGCGCTAAGAGGCAAGCTGCTTTTCCTGGATGAAGCCGCCATGCCAGTTGTGATACCAGACCGCGCCGGTGGAGCCGTTTACCGAAAGCATCCCGGCGAGCTGGTCAGCCTTGTCGAAGTCGACCGTGTAGAAGCCGTAGAAACGGTCGGGCGTGTTAGCGGTCGTGCCAGCCAGGTTTGCGTCCAGCCACTGCTGGGCGATCTTCTGCGCCTGCTCTGAGCTGACCGTCACCGCGCCGCTCGAGCCGAACGCGCCCATCATGCCGCCGGCTGGCATCCCGTACTTGGTGTTCCACATCATGTTCGGTCCCGGCTCGGGACCGACAGCGCCGGTCACGGGATTGACGAGCAGGGCGAAGGCGACCACCCCGGTGCTCTTCTCGGTGATCCCGGCGTAGAAGTTGTCCTGGAACTGGACCAGCTCGTTTAGCTTGAGGTCAGCGTTGCCGTAGCTGGCCAGGTACTGCCTGACGTCCTTTTGCGCTTGGTCGATCGAAATCGCCTGGCCGCTCGCCGGCGGCTGGCCATAGTAGCCGCCCATCATCCCGCCGGGCCCCGTGGCACCCCCAAAGACGCCTCCTGAACCCGTGCGGCCCATCATTCCCGGGCCGTGTCCAAAGCCGCTCGCGCTCGCGAAGCCAGGTACTCCCGGAAGCCCCCCCGAATTGCCGATCGCGACCGCGCCGAGCGCGACCGCTGACAGCACCAGGAGGGAACCGACGACGAACAAGAGTCGCATTCGCATGTCTTTTCCCCCTCAGCCCTGGATCGCCTTGCGGGCCTGCTCGTACTCGGCCTGGGTGATCTCACCGGAGGCCAGCCGGCGCCGCAAGATCTCCAGGGCACCGTCATGGCCCGCGCTCGGGCGGCTGGAGGAAGCTCTGACCGCCCACACCACCAGTACTGCGAGTCCGCCCCAGAAGAGGAGCATCATCAACGGCCCAAGTAGCCACATGGCACCAAATCCGCCATACCACATCATTTCTTTCTTCCCTTTTTCTTTTCGGCGGGATCTGCGCCCGCCGTTCTGCAGCCAGATTGGCGCGACGCTGTGAAGGACCTGTGAAGGAGTTCAGCCAGTGCGACGAGGGCAGACGAGCACTAGCGGGGCTCTACACCTCATGGAGATGGAGCCGCCGGAAGAGTCCCATCTTGACGCTGTCCATCGCGAGCGCGTAGATGGCCACAGCCACCAGCAGCACGAGCGGGATCAGCGGGCCCACCGGAGCCATGAGCCAGCCCGCAGACGCGAGCAGGATCACGATCCCGCGTGGCATCACGAAGAACATCAGACCCATCATCAGCACCATCAGAACCGGCATGATCCACAGCCAGCTGGTGCCGGTGAAGCCGCCCCAATTGATCAGCCCTGCCGCAGCCAGTACGAAGATCAGCAGACGCGCGCCCATCATCAGGAGCAGCAGGCCGATCACCCATTTGGCTACCGTGCGGGGCCTGTGCTCTCGAATCAGCGCAGCCACCTCTAGCCGCAACCCTTGGTCGTCGGCCAGAAAGCGGTCTTGATGTCCGAGGGTCAGCCGCTCGACGCCGAGAATGCGAGCAGCTTCGGCTGCCTGTCGGGCGCGCTCGCCGCGGGGCGCGAAATCCGACGGCTCGCCCTCGGTCAGGTCGACGAGCAGAATTCGCTGGCCGCCCTCCGCCAGTTTCGCCAGGGTGCCCCCCATCTGGGTTTCGGCGTCGTCGGGATGGGCGGTGATCACGAGGGCGTCGTAGCTCATCGGGCCACCAGCGGCTTCTTAGCTCGCACCAGGGCGTCGATCGCAGTGACCTCGCGGCCGTCCACAGTCACTGGGCGCAGTACGCGCTCTGCTCGTTCGATGCCCAACCCTGGCAGGTCGCGCTCGATGTCGGCCGGGGTGAAAAGCACCTCTGGATTCTGTGGCCCGCCATAGCCCTGGCTGAGGTTGAGAAGATCGTGCCCGACCACCAGCAGGGTCCCTCCAGGCGCCAGTGCCGCACTGGCTCTCTTCATGACGGCGGCGAGTTGGGCGGGGGGCAATTGAATGTACATGACGATCACGAGTTCGAAGGCGCCGTGGTCGGGCTGGTAGTCGAGGAGATCGGCGCGGACCCAGGTGACCTCGACACCTCGATCGGCGGCCAGGCTCCGTGCCTTGTCCAGGCCAACCTCTGAGAAGTCGACGCCGGTCACCTGCCAGCCAAGTTCGGCAAGCCAAATCGCATTCCGGCCTTCACCGCAGCCGACATCCAGCGCACGTCCGGGCGGGAGGTCAGCAACCTCACCGACGAGGAAGCGGTTCGGTCCCGCACCCCAAACCAGATCAGTCGTGGCGTATCGCTGGTCCCATTCCTGGCTTCTCATGTAGCGCCTCCCTCCCCCGGTTCCTCTTCGTGCCGCAGTCGCTCCAGCTCGCGGTGGACGGCGAGGAGCGCCCGATAGAGGGCGGGACAGGTCGGGCACCCGGTCACGTGCTCGTCGACGGCCCGCTCCAGCTCCGGACTGAGCTCGCCGTCGAGGAGATCGCTGGCTAGATCGCGCGCCTCGGCGCAGCTCAGCGCCATCATCTTGCCGGCTCCGCCAGCAATGTCACGAGTGCCTGGCGACCGCGACGAAGATGTGACTTGATCGTCGGCAGCGGAAGCCCAGAGTTCTCGGCGATCTCGCGGGCCTTCCAGCCCTGCAGATCATGCATCACAACGGCCAATCGCTGGTCTGGGGTGAGCGAATCCAATGCGCCTCTCAAACGCGCCCCACTCTCAAGCGCCACGGCCACCGCCTCCGGGTCGACCGAGTATCCGGGATCCCGCCATAGCTCCTCCCGGCGCGCAGCCTCGAGACGGTTCTGCTCGGAGGAGCGCTTGCGGGCCACCTCTCGGCAGGTGTTGATGCAGATCCGCTGGAACCACGAGCAAACGTCGGCCTCGGAACGGAAGTCCTCGCGTCCGCGCAGGGCGCGCAGCGCCGACTCCTGGACGACGTCTTCCGCCTCGGCGGCATCCGCAAGCATCGAAGCCGCCATCCGGGTCAGCCGGCCGCGGCGCGACTCGATGCACGCAGTCAGCTCGTTTTCTGTCAGCACGCTGTCCGATCATCAGACGGCCAAACCCGGTCCGGACACGGCCAGACGGCCCCACCGCACCGGGTAGCTTGGCCCACCTTCAGGCGAGACTGCGGGGCCGAAAGGGCGCGCCCAGGATCGGGGCGATCAGGCAGAAGTTAAAGACTCCGGCCAGAACCGGAACCACGGCCACGACGGCGACCACATAACCCCAGACGTCCTGGAAGTACAGGCCGACTCCGATCAGGATGATTCCCGCCACGATGCGCAGAATCCGGCCTGCGGGTTTCGACATCCACTCTACAAACTGCATTGGTTATTCACCTCCTTGCTGATTAGATGAAGCAAGGTCGGCAAAGGATGCAGCATCAGACAGGCGATCGGCGACTCTGTGGAGCCGCTCCGATGCGTCTTTGGCGATCGGCTCCAGCTCTGGGTTGCCGACCAAGCCGAGGGCGATCTCAGGATCAAGAAATGAAATGCGCGAACCGCCGGCCGGCCCGCTTTCAACAACGACGTTGCAGGGCAAGAGCAGGCCGATGCCCGGCTCGACTTGCAGCGCGCGGTGGGACAGCGCTGGATTGCAGGCGCCCAGGATCTTGTATGGCCTGAAGTCGACGTCGAGCTTGTCCTTCAGCGTGCGTTTGACATCGATCTCGGTCAAAACGCCAAAGCCCTCTTCCGCGAGAAGTTCGCGAACCCTGGACTCCGCCACCCCAACTGTGAGGTCCGTGTCGACGGTGAATCCGTAGCGAGGCTTCATGTTCACGCTGCCTCGTTGGACGCCAGCTTCAAGACCGACTCCACGAACATGGCCTCCGGGAGCGCGCCGACGAACGAACCCGACCGGTTGACCACCGTGCGCGGAACGCCCTGGACCTGGAAGCGGTCGGAGAGCTCGGGGTACTCGTTGGCCTCGACCACCAGCGAGCGCACTTTCGGTGAGGCAAGTGCCATCCGGTTGGCCAGTGAGGCAGCGCCCGGACAGTGGGGACAGGTAGGAGTGACAAAGACCATCACTTCCACATCGCTTGCCAGCTTGGCGAGCTGCTCGGCCACCTCTGGCGAGAGTTCGTCACCTGTTCCAGACGCGCGTTCAATCGCGTCCAACACGGTGGCGAACTCATAACCCGAGGGCAGGCCCTGAAAGGTGATCCGGCTCTCCTCTCCGCGCCGCGCCACAGTCAGAGTTGGGACAGCCTCGACCTCGCCTGGTTGCTCGGTTATGTCGATCACGGTCAACTGGAGCTTGTCTGGAGCCGCCTCAACCAGGGTCCGCGCCAGTTCCTCCGTCACTTCACAGGTCTGGCAGCCGACGCCACCAGGCAGGATCAGGCGCCCCGTGTCTGGTCGCCGGTAAAGCCGCAGCTCGACCGGTCCGCTGAGCGTCTCGGCGAGCCGTTCTCGAACCTGTTGCTTTGTCTTCTCATCCATCAAGGTCATCTCGTCATCTCCTGTCTGGCGATTCTTCAGCTACGAATCTCGGACAGCGCCCGAAGGCCGCGATCAAGGCGATGCTTGATCTGCGGACCCAGCTCGGCATCTTCAACGCAGGCCTGCAGATTGCTCGCGACCAGGCGGTGGTTGAATCGATCCACCGCCGCTCCCATCGCCGAGACCTGCCGCACCACCTCGTCGCAAGGGCGGCCGTCTTCAATCATCCGCTGGACACCGCGAGACTGGCCTTCGATCCGCCGCAGCGCTTTCAGCAGCTCAGACGCATTCCGATATTCCATGTAACTAATATACCCCCGGGGGTATGTGGGTATTCCCGCAGCGCCTCTACTGAAGCTTCGTCGTCGTGTATTCGAGGCAGGTCTCGATCTGCGCAGCGTCCAGCTTCTCACCGGGCTTGGCCTCGAGCCGGACTCGGATCGAATCACCCGCACCGGCAACCTCCATGGAGGCCAGCTTGCCGTACTCGTCGGTCGGACACGCGCATCGCCCGGCCTGGCATTCCCGAAACGTCTCGAGGAACTGCTCCTTCTTTACGCCAACGTCGGTCAACTCAATGAGTACAGCCGCCTTGTCCGCGCGAATTCGGTATCCGGCCATCGCCCAGTGACCTAGCTCGCCGCCGAGGCGAGCTCGCGAGGCCGCTCGATCATGAACTTGACATAGCCATCGCGCTGGTGATGTGTCACTTTCCAGTGCCGCTTCTTCACCCAGGCGGGGATGTCGGCGCTTGCCATGTAGTCGTCGGTGAAGAGCTCGATCGTGTCGCCCGGCGGTAGGTCACGCACGTGACTTAGCAGTGACCACATGGCTCCGCCGCCCTGACAGCTCGTCTTACGGATGTCCAGCTTGAGATAAATCAATTTGATGCTCCTCCTGTTGAGAGCAGACCACGACCCCCGGTCGTGATGTACAGGCGTTTGGCCCCCTCAGTTCAGGCCGACCGACTGTCCTGCCGCCAGCAACAGCGTTAGGCCGGGCCACATACATAAGAGGACGCGCGGGGCGCTATTGATAGCCACGTAGGTCGCTTGGCGTTCGTGGAGACTCGCGAGGTCCCATTCTTCCGAGCCGGGCCTCACGGTCAGGTGCGGTGCATCCTCAGCGCGACACGGGTCTTGAACGAGTTGCCCACCTTCTCATCCGGAGCCACCACCGATTAGAAGGACGCTCGAGCCGGCGACGCGATCGTAAATTGTCCTGTGGGATTCTCCGACGACGAGCGTGATCAAATAGGCCGCTACCAAGGCATATACGAAAGCAAGCGAGATCGTGGTCCAGCGCGGCGGCTGAGCGTGGGCGGTTGTGGCAAATACGTAGTGCCAGATCGTGAAGTGCGCTAGCTCCCAGGGTAGGAACTTGACGGCCGACCTCAGCAGGCTCCGCCATGGGCCGAGCCGCTTTCCATCGAGCCCTCGCACCCGAAGGCGCAAAGCCCGTTTTCCCAGCGTGGCACCTGCCGTTGAGGACTCTAGGATCGCGAAGTAAAGAACAACGGGCAAGGTCAGCATGAGGAAGCCCATTGCCTCGGCCGACCAAGGAGTCGCCCAGGCCGCTGAGTAGGCGGTGCGAAGTCCTGACGCCAGCATGGCCAGGCTGACCCCAGCAAGGACGATTAGATATCCAATGATCACTAGGTAGTCGAGACCAAATGCGAGCAGACGGCGGATCACCAGATTCACCGGCTTCAGACCACGATCGAAAGCAGCCCGGGTTTCATCAATGCGACCCGAGGTCAGACCGACGACGTCGATGAAAGCTGCCGAAGAATCATTCCGCTCTCATATGTCATCAGCGCGGCGGTGACGAATATGGCTGCCCCGCCTCCTAGAAGCGGATAGAAGACCCAAGACGGCAGGTCGCCGACCGTCGAGCTTGGACTCAGAAATTACGACGGTGATCGCCGAGGCGAGGCAGTCCAGGATGCCCGGAGCGTAGTACTGCCAGGTGGCCAGGACTCGTCCGAACAGGAAGAAATGCGCACCAGCGATAGCGACTGCAACCGGAAAGATCAACGCATCGTGGCCGCTTGCGTGGAGACCTCCCGCGGCGATTCCTTCGACTACCGCATAGGCGACCATAACCAATCCAATGTTCCGAGCCAGGCGTCGATCGAATGTCTGTCTCGGCTGCCCACGCATCAGCGTACGGACTTTAATCAACTGCATCGTCAAGACCAGACCCATCGCCAACGTGACCACGCACCACAGCGCCAACCAGACGGGTGCCGGCCAGAGTGCCCACCAAATGGCCGAGGTCGCCGCAGCGCCGTACAGAGTCATCCACGTCGCACCGAATGCTCGGCGACTCGCTCGTTGCAACACTTCCATACCGAGATTCTCAGTGGTTCGGACACCGTCCGGTCATTGGCGCCGAACCCTAGGTTGGGATGGCAACGCTGCGGTTTCGCTGACCAGACTCTTCGCTACCGCCGACCCAGCTTGGAATTCTGGAACCCGTGCCTCACGGTCCTGCCCTGTGAGTCCGCCGGCTTGGGAACGCTGTGTGGCCACCAGCCGCTATCCAGCGATCTCGCATCGCCCCACGACAACACCGTTTGCGCCGCCTCGGTTTGGTTGCTCCGTAGGAAATTGTGATCCAGCTGTGTACCGCTGACTCCAGAGAGACACGGAAATCGCCGATTTTGAATACAAAATTGGTCGGGGGCCCGGGATTTGAACCCGGGGCCTCACGGTCCCGAAATCTGGGCGGTCTCGTCCACCGAGACCTTCTTCGGGGGTTTTGAGATCGATTCGCGGCTTCGCGCGCGCCAGTTAGACCGGTTTCGAGCCATTACGAAGCCTCGGATTACTACATGAACTACTACATGTGAAAGCCCCAGGTTCACTGTCGTCGGGGCTGGTCGACGCTCAGGTTGCTCTGCGCCACCCTCCACTGTCGCGGGTCACTAACCGCGCAAGTTGATCTAGAAGAGCTAACCGACTTTCGTCCAGGCGTGGCCGTCCCAAATCCAAGTGTCGGAAAACTTGGTGAGCGTCTGCTGGGTCTGGAGTTCACCCCCATAGAGCACAACCAGCTTGCACGCGGAGTCAAGCGCCATGAGTGGCATAGTTCGCGCGGGAGGCGAGATGGCCACGGTTTTCTTCGACCACGCGCCCGCCCACTCCCAGGTGTCGCCAAGGGCCGTCCCGTCGCTCGCCCCACCGCCGAATAGGAGCACGCCGCCTTGCTGATCAGTCGCGAGGCCGGGAAAGGATCGGGGCTGCGGATCTGACGCGCCGGGCGGATACTGGGTCCACGTGTTCGCGCCGTGCGTCCAGGTGCTCGCGTCCGCTGTTGGGTAGCCAATCCCGTACTGCGTGCCGAAAAGTACAGAGGCCGAGACCGCGGGGGCAAAAGCAAGGCCGGCACCCTGCTTTGAAAACTGCGGCGACTGGCTTGGCTGGAGTTGAGACCATGTGGTGCCGTCGAATTGCCAAGTCTCGACCGCACTCGAGCCGTCGTTGTCGCGTACGCCAATAACGACACGGCTCGAAGATTCGTAATCCATCGACATGTTCACGGTCGCCGACGGACTGGAGGCTGGGCTAAGTTGAGACCAGTCGGCGCCGTTCCACGACCAACTGTCGGCCAGTGGGTTCAACCCACCATTGACCGGGGTGGCCGACTGGCCGCCGAACAGAATGACCGACGACGTCGTCGCATCGTACGCCATGTTGCCCCACGTCCGGCCGGGCGGCTCGTGAACGGGAGACAGTTGTTTCCATCCGGTCTGGGCGGTCCACGCCCAAGTCTGAGTTACCGGGCCGCCGTTGGGATCGCCCACGAGAAGTACCTGGCCGCTCGCCTGGTCATAAGCGATCGAACCGCGTACCAGTTGGGGCTCGGTGGCGGCCGCGGTGGTCGCGGCCGACGGGCAGGGTGTCGCTGTTGCTGACGGACTTGCCGAAGGTGATGTTTTCGTGGAGCTGCTCGGCGTTGACGATGCCGTTGAGCCCGACGTGCACCCCGCGGCGACGATCAGGGACGCGAAAACAAAAGAGATGCTGCGGCGAGACAGACGTACCTGGTGCATTGGCTGCAGCGTAATTGTGACTTCACCGGAGCCCTGGGGAAGCGCTAAGCCAGGATTAGCTCTACCCGCATACCCCGATCCATAGTCCGAGTCAACCGTTCGTTGGTGTCGATAAGCGTCGGCTATCACGATCAAGCGGAAGGCCAGATAGGCCCGCCGAGCCTGAAGCTGCTAGCGATTCTCATTACCTCTGCCTGAGTGTCCGCACCAAGGATTGGTGGAAGTCAACCGCGGTCGCGGGCCGCCACTCTTGCTTGGTTAGGTCTGAAGCGGTGGCTGGGGTCGGTTCCGTCGACCCGCGAATTCCCAGCCGAGTCGGAAGCCAAAACCCGCGATGA
>DATBZR010000113.1:0-4889 GCA_036513095.1 Candidatus Dormiibacterota bacterium
CACGGTCTCGGCGACGATCGGTCAGCCGATCGACTACTGGGTGGCGATCGATCCGGACGGGCTTGCCGCGATCATCGACGCATTCGGAGGCATCAGCCTGACGGTGCCGAACGCGCTGGACGACTACCAATATCCTCTCGACGACACCGACCGGACGACTCACGTTCATTTCGATGCGGGGCGTCAGACCCTGAGCGGACCGCGGGCGGTGCAGTACGCGCGTTCCCGGCTCAGCACGTCTGACACCGACCGCTCCCGTCGCCAGGAACTGGTGCTGGCCGCCCTGCTTCACACGGTGCGTACCGGACGCATTGGCGTCGGCATCCTTTCGGCCGCCGGGCCCATTTCGCATGGCCTGCGCACCAACCTGCGCCCAATCGAGATTCGAGAGCTCGCACAGCTCATGAGTGGAGTTCAAGAAACAGACATCAGGAGCATTACGCTCGATGACTCAGGACTGCTCGAAGATCAATCGGGCCCAGCCGGCGACGTGGTCGTTCCGCGCGACGGCAACTATGCCGCGCTGCGGCAGTTCGTCGCAGAGCAGCTGCTGTGAACCTCTAACGTAGATCCAGCCATGGCTCGAGCCGCGACAAACCGCGCGACGACTGCGCTTCTGCTTCACGGCGAGGAGCGATTCCTCATCGTCGAAGCCGCCCGCGCGACTCTCGACGCCTGGAAGCTTGATCTCGTCTCCGATTTCGGCTTCGAAACTCTCGAAGGAACCGGCCTCACCCCGGCCCGCCTGCAGGACTCCATCCTTCAGGGCCCCTTCCTCGACCCTCACCGAGTCGTTCACGCGCGCATGCTCCCGGCCAATCGAGCCGAGTCGATGGCGCCTGCCCTCGCCGAGATTCCATCCACCACCCGGCTGCTCATCACCATCGCCGGCCGCCTCGGCCCAGGCAACAAGCTCGTGAAGGCAGTCACCTCGGCGGGTGGGACCTCGCAGGAGATGCAGCACCTCAAGGGGCGCGCCCTCAGCGACTGGACGGCCAGGCGCGCGACCGAAACCCACGGCCTCACCCCCGCGATCGCCGCGCAGGTCGTCCGCGTCACTCCACCCGACCTCAGCATCATCGACTCAGAGCTGAGCAAGCTCGCGGCGTACAGGGCATCTGGTTCCAAGCTCACGAACGAGGCTGTCGGAGAGCTGCTCGCTGGTGGCCGCGAGGACGAGATCTTCAAGCTGACCGACAACCTGCTGCCTCGCCCCACGCCCCAGGCAATGCAGATCGCGCGCAACCTCACCCGCGGCGGTCTCCAGCCGACGTCGGTGGCCTACCGCATGGCGAGACACGTGGCGCTCGTGCTCGAAGTCCGCGCGCGACAGGATCGCGGCGAGTCCCTGCAGCAGGTCCAGGACAGCATGTCCGAGCACCGCTTTGTCATACAGAAGGCTTTTGAGGTGGCCGAGGGCGCCGATCCCGACCGGCTCGAGAATGCGCTGAAGGCGATCCGTGACTATGAGTGGGAGGTCAAGTCAGGCCAGGTCGACGCCGAGCTTGGCCTGGACGTCCTGCTTACGCGCCTCTAGGCGGTAGCTACTTCTTCTTAGGGGCAGCCGGTTTCGAAGCCGCCGCCTTCGAAGCCGCCGCCTTCGGAGCCGCCACCTTCGAAGCCGCAGCGGGAGCCGCAGCCGCCGCCCCCTTCTTGCCCTTAGAGGCCGCCGCGGCAGGCGCGATCGCCACCTTCGCCATTTGCTTCGCGAGCCGGCCCTTCCTCCGGGCGGCGTTGTTCCGGTGCAGGACGCCCTTCGATGCGGCCCGATCGAGCGCCCGCACGGCTTCCAGCGTCAGAGCGAAGCGCTCCGATTCCGCGACCGGACCCCCGAGCAGAGACTTCCGCGCCTTGACCACGAGGGTCTTGACTTCGGATCGAACGCCGCGGTTGCGCGCCGCACGGCGCACGCCCGCTCGGGCCTGCTTCTTCGCAGACGCCGTTCGCTTAGCCACGAGTCATCACCAGGCTGGAATTCCGCACGAACCTAGGATTATAAGCGCCCATGGAGTTTGAGCTAGGCGGCAAGCGTCCGAAAGTTCATCCAGACGCGTACATCGCACCGACAGCGGTTCTCATCGGCGACGTCGTAGTCGAGGCCGGCGCGAGCGTGTGGTTTGGCGCGGTCCTGCGCGGCGACGAGGCCCAGATCAAAGTCGGTCAAGGCGCGAACGTGCAGGACAACGCCGTCATCCACTGCGCCGAGAACCTTCCGACCATCCTCGAGCCAAACGCCAGCGTCGGCCATTCCGCCCAGCTCGAAGGCTGCATCGTCGAGCAGGGTGCCGTCGTAGGCATGGGCGCGACCATGCTCCAGCGCAGCCGCCTCGGAGCGGGATCGATGCTCGCCGCCGGGGCCGTGCTTCAAGAGGGCATGGCGGTCCCCCCGGGCCACATGGCCGCTGGCGTGCCTGCCACCGTCAAGAAAGCGCTCGACGGATCATCGAACAACTGGGTGGGAACCACCGCGAAGCACTACCAGGACCGCGCCGTTGCGTATCGGGCAAAGCTGAAACCCGTCGACGCACGTTGAGCATCGCGCTCCCGGCGCGCGCCAAGCTCAACCTGGATCTGGCGGTGCTCGGCCGCCGCCCGGACGGATATCACGACGTCCGCACCACGCTCCAGGCGATCGACCTGCACGACCTCATCACGGTCGCGCCGGCAGACAGCACAGCCCTCACCACGTCAGGCCTCGCCATGGCAAACCCGTCAAGCAACTCAGTCCTCAAGGCGCTCGCCGCCCTCGAGCAGGCCACACACCAGGAACTGCCAACACGCATTCACCTCCATAAAAGAATTCCGCCGGGTTCCGGCATGGGCGGCGCGAGCTCTGACGCCGCCGCGGCCCTGCGCGCCGTCGCCGCCCTCCACCACGTCACCGCCAACCTGACCGCCATCGCCGGCGCCATCGGGGCCGATGTCCCGTTCTTCCTCGCCGGCGGCACGGCCATCGCCGAACAGCGCGGCGACCATCTCACCCCGATCCCCACGCAACCACAGTGGTACGCCATCGCCTGGCCGGGGCTCGAACTGCAGACCCCAGACGTTTACCGTGCGTGGGACACCATGAAGAACCCCCCAAAAACCGAACCAAATCAACTCACCGAAGCCGCCATGAGCATTGAACCGCGCGTGCGCGAGTTTGCCAACGCTCTTAACAGCCATCAAGAGGGCTGGCAGATGACAGGCAGCGGATCGGCATTTTTCAAACGCTGCGCCGACGAGCAGGACGCCAAAGAAACCGCGGCGCGACTGAAGTCGCTGAAATGCTGGACGGCAATCGCCCAGTCTGTCGGGGGCTGGGCTTGATCCGCAACAACTCAAACAACTCAAGCAACTCAAGCAACTCAAGCCGCGCCGGCTCCCTCCGCAAGACAGCCGCCGTCCTGGCCGGTAAGGCAACGGGCGCGCTCAGCCGTGTCACCAGGCGTGGAGGCGGCACGACCCTGCCCGGCGACGTGGCTCGCGCCATCGATCCGAGGGTCCTCACCAAGCTCGCAAGCGACCTCACATACGGATCGATAGTGATCACCGGAACCAACGGCAAGACCACCACCGCAAGGCTCATCAGCTACCTGCTGGAAGGCGCGGGATACAAAGTCGTCTCCAACCGCGCCGGCGCCAACCTCATCTTCGGCGCCACCGCCGCCGCCCTCGATAGCGCCGGACCGACCGGCAAGCTCAAGGCCGACTGGGGCGTTTTCGAGATCGACGAGGCGAGCCTCCCCAGGGCCGTCGACGAGCTCAAGCCCAGGGCCACCCTCGTCCTCAATCTCTTCAGGGACCAGCTCGATCGTTACGGCGAGCTGGAGTCGATCGCCAAGAAGATCGAGCAGGCGCTCGGTGCCCTACCGGACCAGAGCGCCAAGATCCTGAATGCCGACGACCCGAGAGTCGCCGAGATCGGGCTCGACCTCCCCACGCAACCACTTTGGTTCGGTCTCGACGACACCAGAGTCGCCGCGCACGAGCTGCCCCACGCCGCCGACGCCCGGACCTGTCCCAGGTGCGGAGCAAGTCTGAAATTCGACGCGGTCTACGTCGGCCACGACGGCGTGTACAGCTGCCCCAACCATGATTTCGAAAGGCCGAAACCCACCATCACCGCGAGGAACATCAAGCTCGACGGATTCGATCGCTTCTCCGCGACCATCGACAACACCCGCATCGACATCCCACTCGGCGGTCTCTACAACACGTACAACGTGGTCGCCGCCTTCGCGGTCGCGCGCACGATCGGCCTCGAACCGGTCTACATCGCGGAGAGGTTGAAGAATTTCAACGCCGCCTTCGGCCGCCAGGAGCGCATGGAGTTTCGCGGAAGACACTTGAATCTCGTCCTCAGCAAGAACCCCGCCGGCTTCAACGAAACGCTGCGCACGGCCGTAGAGCTCGCCAAGGGCACGAGCTTCCTGATCGCGCTCAACGACCGTAAGGCGGATGGCACCGACGTCTCGTGGATCTGGGACGTCGACTTCGAGCAGCTGAAAGGACATGCGACGGTCGTCGTGCCTGGCGGCACTCGCGCGCACGACCTTGCGGTGCGCCTCAAGTACGCCGGCGTCGCCGCCGCCCCGCCGGAAACCGATCCAGCCCGCGCGCTCGACCTCCTCATCAAGATGACCAACGAAGGCGACACCGCCCACCTCCTGTGCACGTACACGGCCATGCTCGATCTCAGGGCCGAGCTCGTGAGAAGAGGCTGGGCCAAGCCTTACTGGGAAACTTAGGGACACAAAGAACGCATGCCCAGGACCAACAACACCTTCACGGTCGGCTGGCTTTACCCCGACCTCATGAACATCTACGGAGACCGCGGCAACATCCTCACGCTGCTCAAGCGCGCGGAATGGCGCGGCTACGAGTCAAAGCTCGTCGAGCTCGGT
>DATBZR010000114.1:0-17570 GCA_036513095.1 Candidatus Dormiibacterota bacterium
GCAGGAGATCGGCAACCAGGAGCTGCTGGGCGTCGACTGCGACCTGCTCGTCCCCGCCGCGATCGGCAACCAGCTCACGTCGCGCAACGCGCGCGACGTCAAGGCGAAGCTCATCGTCGAAGGCGCGAACGGACCCACGACCCCTGAGGCGGACGCGATCTTCCGCGAGCGCGACATCTTCGTGGTGCCGGACATCCTCGCCAACGCCGGCGGAGTCACGGTTTCCTATTTCGAGTGGGTGCAGGACCTGCAGTCTTTCTTCTGGTCTGAGCACGAGGTCAACCAGAAGCTGAAGGCGATCCTGTCTCGGGCGTTCTCCGAGGTGCTGAAGACCAAGCTCGAAAAGAAGCTGGACATGCGCATGGCCGCGTACTGCCGGGCGGTGGCACGCGTTGCCGGCGCCACCCGAGAGCGGGGCCTATACCCCTAGACAATCCGCTCGTTTGGAGCCAAACGTGCCATTCGTCCGCCTGGATTCCGCACGTTTGGCACCAACGGTGCGGAATCAGATCTCTCGGGTTCTGAAGCTCCAGACGCTCAGCCCGAGCATCAGCGCGAACCACACCACAACCCAACCGAGGAAGGGCAGCGGAGGCGGGTCGACGGCGGCGAAGGGGTTGGCTCGCCCGACGGTCCCGGCCGCCCGAAGCGTGGCCAGGAACGCGTCCGGCTCCATCGCGTAGATCGCGCCGCGCCACAGCAGGTCGGTCGGGAGGATCAGGTGGCTGATCACGCCGACGTTTTCCACGGCCTGGTTCTGCAGACCGGCGCCGACGTCCCCGACCACGCCTCCGATCCATCCCATGAGCCAGGCGACGAGCGCGATCACTCCGCCCGTGATGCCCGAGAGGCGGGTCGACAGCACCAATCCGAGAGAAAGCAGCACGAGGCCCTCAGTCCCTACGTAGAGGACCAGCTGAACCGGGTGAGGTGGGACATACCCGGTCGCCCAGTCGACCGCGGCGATCTCGAGGAAGGCGGAGCCGGCGGCATAGATCGCGACCAGCACCCCCAGCCCCAGCCACTTTCCAATCACGACTTCGCTCCGGCGCACCGGGCGGGCGAGCATCGAGAGCAGCAGCCCGCTTTCGACCTCGCTCGAGATCAGCGGCCCGGCGACGACCGCCGCACTCAGCGCAAGCACGCCGCTGTACATGAAGGTGACGACGATCAGGAGCTGCGAGGTGATCAGCGCGACCTGCTCCGGCGGGAGGGTGTTGCCCGCCGAGTTGGTCACCGTCGTGATCTTGTGAAAGCCCCAGGCTGAGAAGCCGACGACGATGAGCGTGAGGATGATCAGCGCGAGGATGAGCCGCCTGCGCGAGGTCTCCTGCACCGTGAGGCGAGCGATGACCAGTGTCGGAGGCATTACTTCTCCTCCTCTTCGAGCAGCTGGAGGAAGCGGTCTTCCAGCGTCTGGTGCCGGGGCGACACCTCGAACACCTTGCCGCCGAGGCTGACGATCGCGGACACCAGCTCCGGCACGCGATCGGGCTTCAGATTGGTGAAGGTCAGGTGGTCGCCCTCGTCGTCGATGTTTCCGAACTCGGCGAGCTGGCCCTTGCCGGCGTCATCGAGTCCGGTCACGCGCACCTTGACCGCTGTTCCGCTGAGCAGCTCGTCCATCGTGCCCGAGGCGATCACGCGCCCGTGGTCCACGACCGCAACGCGGTCGCACACCTGCTCCACCTCGCTCAGCAGGTGCGAGTTGAGAAAGACGGCGGTGCCGCGGGAGGCGAGGCCGCGAATGATCTCGCGCACGTCGTGGCGGCCGACAGGGTCGAGGGCTGAGGTCGGCTCGTCGAGGAAGACAAGCTCTGGCTCGCCGAGCAGCGCGGCGGCCAGTCCGAGCCGCTGCTGCATGCCTTTCGAAAAGGTGCTCACGCGATCACCGGCGCGATCGGTCAGGCCGACCGTTTCGAGGGCCGAGGTGATCTCGTCCTTCCAGCTCGAGCGCGGCAGGGGCGCCAGCTCGCAGTGAAGGGCGAGCACCTCCCGGGCGGAAAGCCAGCCCTGGTAGCGGAAGAGCTCGGGCAGGTAGCCGATCCTGCGCCGGGTTTGCAGGTCGCCGATCGGGCGGCCCAGAAGCCAGGCCTCGCCAGAGGTCGGCTTGAGGAGTCCGAGCAGCAGCTTGACCGAGGTCGTCTTGCCGGCGCCGTTTGGTCCGAGGAAACCGAAGACCTCGCCGCGGGGCACGGTCATCGAGAGCCCGGCGAGCGCGACCGTGTGCCCGAACCTCTTGGAGAGGTTCACCGTCTGGATGGCGGGCGAACCGGCAGCCGCCCCCGATGGAGCGGCTGCCATCTTTTCTTCTACATCTGTCACGAGGTGCAGGCTATAACGCCTGCTCAGGTCAAATGGTTAGCGATGTCGACGGCGTCGTCGCGCTTGATGGTGCCTACGACTCCGTATACGACTCCGTTCTTGATCCAGATCACGCCCGCGCCGACACCGGTGTTGTCGCCGAGAGCCAGTCCCTGGACGCCCTGGATCGTCTGCGTCGACGACGTGGCGAACTGGACCGGGATCGGGATCGGCAACGTCGTGCTGGGATCGCCGATTGCTTTGATCGCGGCCGTCAGCTCTGGCGAGATGCCCGGCTGGGACAGCAGGTAGTTCTCGAACTGCACCACAGTCACCTGGGACGACGTGGCGACTGGCGCGGTCGTTTCGCCGACGATCAGCTGCGGAAGGTTCGCCTGGGTAATGTCCGAACCGGAGGCCGGCTTGCTGATGTTGCCGTAGATCTCAGCCACGGCCGGACCAACCGTCACGGTGAGCTGCGCGCCGTCGATGCCGGCCGGCAGCGCGGGAAGCGTCTTACCCGCCTGCGCCGCGGCCGCGGCAGCCTTGGCCGTGCTGAACGTGAATACGGCAGTCGCCTGACCCATCGCCGCGTAGGTCACGGTCGAAGAGACGCCTGTTGGCAGAGCCTTCACCTTGGGGACTGGCAGCCCGGAGGTGTTGTGCGCATCGTCGGCGCTGGTGACGATGTGTGGCTGCGGCTGCTTTGTCCACGAGATCGTTCCGTACGCGCTGAGCTGAGAGAGCGCCTCCATGTCAGCCATCGTCACGGGGACGGGCGTGAGCGTCTGAGGCGTGAAGGTGTTGCTGTCCTGCGCTATCGCGGTGACCAGAAGTGCGATCGCGGCGACGGCCGTCGCGAATGCGAGCACCATCGGCCGTGAGCCAGGGCGCATGACCGGCAGCCGGAAACCAAACCTGGGCTGCGCCGCCGGCGCTGACCGCACGCGATTGAACGCGGACGCGACGTCGATCTTGAGCTCCGGCGCCGTCATCAGGCTCGAGATGGCCAGGGCGTCCTTCGACACCGTGCCGTAACGCGCCTGGCACTCCGCGCAGGTTTCGAGGTGGCGCTTGTCGGCGCCCCCGTGAGCGTCCGGATCGTCAACCATCCGGCGCAAAGTTCCTTCAGAGAGATGTGCCACGTGTGACCTCCTTGCGCAGAGCGGCTTCTGCGCGCCTCAACAAAGTTCCGACCTGACCGATACCGACGCCGAGTGCCTGGGCGACCTCCGCGTAGCTGAGGCCGCTGGCGCGGAGCACGAGCACCGCAGCGGGCTTGGGAGCGAGGCGGGCGAGCGCTTCGCGGACCTGGCGTCGATCCTCGTTGACCTCGAACTGCTGCTGCGGATCGACGATTCGATCGCTCCCTTCCGTCACGTCCGTCGCCTGTGCCACCTCGCGGCGCTGGCGGCGGCGAGACCCACGCAAGCGGTTCAGCGCAGCGTGCGCGGCCGCGCGGTGCAGCCAGGCGGGTGCGTATTGCGCGCTCGCCGAGTGGAGGCGGTGGAAGTCGATAAAGACTTCCTGCGCGACGTCCTCTGCTTCGTGCTGGTCCATGAGGACCCGGTTCGCGATCCCGGCTACTCGCGCGTATTCCGCGGTGAATAGGGTTTCGAACGATTCGTCGTCAGGACGGACCGTCGCCATTCGTCTCACCCCGAGATTCATGCCCACTGAATGACAAGCACCGCCCGGGGCGGGTTTGTGACATCAGGGTGCGGAAGGTCTTCGCCGCCGGAACACGAGCAGCGTCATTTCCCTGAGGAACGGACCGCCCCAGATTCCGACCGACAGCAGGCTTGCGAAGATCACAACCGCGTCTATGCTCGCCCGCCCCGGCCCGGTCCAGTACACGTCCTGGAGGTTGAGCCAGAGCGCGAACTCGTCGAGGGTGAGCGCGGCGCCGACGCCGTAGGCGATCGCGGTGACGCTCGACAGAAGGCTTGACGTGGTGCCGGCTTCGATCAGCCAGACGTACCCGACGACCAGGAGCAGGAGGATGCCCCACACCAGGTGGTGGATGTGCAGGCCGCCACTCGAGACGTTGTGGAAGGGGCCGATGCCCGCCCTGATCAGGTGGGTGATCCCGCGCACGATCGCGAACGTGAGCAAGAAACCGAGCGAGGCCAGGAACAGCCGCTCCCTGCGCTCGCTGCGGAAATGGAACCCGTAGATCCGCTTCAGGGTAAGCACTTAAGCCCCTCACCCTAGCCCTGCGCACAGAGCGGCGTTGAGGATGGGACCACTCAGCCGGCCAGGGATTTCCTTTGCCGGGCGCTGCGCGCGATCTCGTCTTCGAGGATGGTGAAGTCGGTGCGGGGCAGCGCGTGGATATGCCCCTGGAAAGCGAGCGTCCAGTGTTCGGGCGGCCACTTGCGCACGTAGTCGAGTCGATACGCGAGGTCCTTGGCGGGAATCCAGTCGGCGTCATCGAGCACTGTGTCCGCCCGGATGTGGACGCGCCACGGGTAGTCCTCGTCGCGCCGCGCCGAGCGCCAGATGGGGGTGTCGTCCTCGTACATCGGCGAGGCGACCGTCACGGTGGCCGCGAACGCCATCCGGCCGGTCACGTAATAAAGCATCCGATCTCCGACGTGCATCGTCTCGACGCGGCGCCGGTGGCGGCTCTTGAGACCCTGGATTGTGAACCCCTGCTCGCGCGTCTTCCGGAAGTTCTCGGGCGAGCTCACGATCATCCAGAACTGGGAGGCACGGCCCTCGGTGCGGCCCGACTTCCGCTTTCGCCTGGGACGGCCGGACTTCGCGGGCCGATCGGCAGGCGGGGTTGTGGCCTCGGGTGTGTCGGACACGAGGAAGATTGTGTTCCTACTGAACCGGCGGAGGGGCAGGCCGCAGCTCCTGCGTTTCGGGCAGGAGGACGGTCAGGTTCCGGATCTGAGAGATGTGGGCGATCTCGTGTTTGGCCACCATCCGACAAACCTCCAGCAGGCTGATGTCACCGGCCCGCGGGTCCTTGAGCTTCCGATCCCACTCGGTCTTACCCCAGCCATGAAGGAGGTCGACCGTCCTGCGCCGGATGCGGGCGAAGTCCTCGAGGGCTTCTTGCAGGGGCCGGGTGAGCTCCTCTTCGTGACCCGGGTCGATGGTGGCGCGAACGTCCGCTGTGGCCACGCCGTCGAGGTGCGCATGCCTGAGGAGGGCGTCCACCTTGGATCCCGATTCGACCAGGTGGCCGAGCAGGCCGCCGAGCGTCGGAAAGGCCGGGCCGTGGCGATACCTCAGCCGGGGCTCGTCCAGGCCGTAGACCATGTCGCCGATGCGCTCGGGGACCGAGCTCATGAGCAGGACCACGTCGGCGGGGGACATCTCTTCTTCGAGATCCATGTGTCCTGAGTATGTAGCCTTTGAACAGATGGCCCAGGTACAGGCAGTGTGCGACAAGTGCGGCGCGTCGCTGGTTCCGAACGCCGCCTACTGCGAGCGATGCGGTGAGAGGACGCGGCGCGCGCGGAGACTGGTCGGGATCGCGATTCGGGTCGAGCTGCTCTTCTTCCTGATGGTGGTCGCCCTGGTGATCGGGTTCACCTGGATCTACGCGAGCCAGCGCTAGCTACTGCTGCGCACCGCACTCCCCCGCTCGCTGGGGAGGGCACTACCTTCGGTAGACCGCTTTTCCGTCCACCTCGTCTTTGTTCAGGCGCTTGTTCAGATGCAGGCCTTCCAGCAGGAACTCGATCACCGAGGCGCGAACCTCTGGACGATCAGGAAGGCCGAGCTTCTTCAGCGCCGCAGCCAGCTCGGGCAGGTCGCCGAACGCCCGCGTGTAAGTGCGCGCCGGGATCGCCTCACCGACCTCGAGCATCGTGCCCTCTTCGAACTTCGAGACGACGCCGTCGAACTGGGAGGCCGAGAAGTGCCGGCTGAAGACCGCGCTGACGGCGCCGCGCTCCAGCCGCGAGAGCACCTGCTCCTCTTTGCCTTCGTCAAGAGCTTCGATCTCGACGCGTCCCGCGGTCGACGAGGCGAGAAACGCAAGGTCCGTGATGCGAGGCACGGCGAGCGATTCGCCTACACGTGCGGCGCGACGCACCGCGTTGCTCGATAGGTTCTCGAAGTTGGCGATGGACATGCGCACCGAGACGCCCGACGACTGGGAGATGTGCGGGCTGCGCCGCGCGAGGTGTGTCAGCTCCGCGACGATCTCTTTCATATAGGTAGGGAAGATCAGCTCGAAGTCTTCGGGGGCGGGATGCTTCTCCGCTTCCATGATCTGCATCTCTTCGCCGACGCTCAGCGGGTAGTGCGTGCGCACCTGCGAGCCGAAGCGGTCCTTGAGCGGCGTGATGATCCGGCCGCGAGACGTGTAGTCCTCGGGGTTGGCGCTGGCGATGACGAAAAGGTCGAGCGGAAGGCGCACGCGATAACCGCGGATCTGCACGTCCTTCTCTTCCATGATGTTGAGCAGTCCGACCTGGATACGCTCCGCGAGGTCCGGCAGCTCGTTGATGCCGAAGATGCCGCGATTGGTCCGCGGCAGCAGTCCGTAGTGAATTGTGAGCTCGTCCGCGAGGTAGCGACCCTCGGCCACCTTGATGGGGTCGACCTCGCCGATGAGGTCGGCGATCGAAATATCCGGCGTGGCCAGCTTCTCGCCGTAGCGGCGGTCGCGTTCGATCCACTCGACCTCGACGTTGTCGCCGTCTTTGGCGACCAGGTCGAGGCAGCGGCGACAGATCGGCGCATAAGGGTGGTCGTTGACCTCGCATCCCGCGATCCCGGGCACCTCCGGATCGAGCAGGGACACGAGCGAGCGCATGATGCGGCTCTTCGCCTGGCCGCGTTCGCCAAGCAGGATCACGTCGTGGCCGGAGATCACGGCGTTGGCCAGCTGCGGCAGCACCGTGTCGTCGTAGCCGACGATCCCCTCGAGCAGCGCCTCGCCGGAGCGAAGACGGGTCAGGAGATTGCGGCGCATTTCCTGCTTGACGGTCTCGCGCTTGTGCCCGCTCGCGCGTACCTCTCCGATGGTCTGTGGGCGGCCCAGGCTCACTCAAGCACTATAGACAACAGAGGACGCATGCTTTGTCAGGGATTGGAAACAATTCGGCGACCATCGCTAAGCGATCGCTCTACGCCAGATTGGGTCTCGGGCGCAGAATTCAGCTTGTCCCATCCTCATCGCGGCTTTGCCCGATTAGACTGACCGGCGCTTGACTGAATCCATACGCGATCGCTACGAGGCTGCACACGACGAAGGCAGGCCGCTGCTTGGTGGTCATCGGGGCAACCCGGCGGAACATCCTGAGAACACGATGCGCTCGTTCCGGTCCGCCATCGCGGCCGGCTGCGACCTCATCGAATGCGATGTCCACCTTTCGTCGGACGGCCGCCTCGTGGTCATTCACGACCACACCCTCGATCGCACCACCAACGGCAGCGGGCTCGTCGGCGAGCACACGGCGGCGGAGCTGCGCCGCCTCGATGCCGGACACGGGGAACGTATTCCGCTGCTCCAGGAGGTCGTCGAGCTCGCGATCGGCAAGGTGGGGCTCGTGATCGAGATCAAGCAGATGCCGATCCAGTACCCGGGCCTCGAGGACAAGCTGGTCGCCATGCTGCGGCAGCTGGGAGCTGTCGAGGATTGCGCGGTCGTCTCCTTTCACCATCCCTCGATCCGCGTGCTGCGCTCCATGGAGCCCAGGCTCCAGCTCGGAATCCTCGAAGGCTCTAGGCCCATCGAACCCGCGCGCATGTTGAAGGAATCGGGCGCGGACGTCTATTCGCCCCATTGGGGCGCGACAGATCCGCAGCTGGTCAAGGAAATTCACGCTGCTGGTGGAGCTGTGGCGGTGTGGCCGGTGGATGACGCGGCGGGCATCGCCTGGTGCAAGTACTGCAAGCCCGACTCCATCTTCACCAACCGGCCGGTCGAGGTCGGCGCCGCTCTCAGGGCTTAGTGTCCGCCTAGGTTTCCTCAGGATTCCCTGAGGTTCGTTACACCTCCGATGTTCGGGGCGTTGCCTCAAATGATGGACCGCACGAATACCATGAGCCGGCCGTGGTCGCCGACCGGCCGCCCTTCGAGGATTTATACCGCGCCTACCTGGGCCGGATCTACGCCTATGTCCGGGCCCAGGTCGGGACCTCGGCCGACGCGGAGGACATCACGGCCCAGGTCTTCATGAACGCGTACCAGGCTTATGCGAGATTCGAGGCGCGCAACACCACGCCCGCCGCGTGGCTGTTCCGGATCGCTCGAAACGCGACCCTGGATCACTTCCGCGCCCACGGCAGGCGAGAGCGCCTGCGCCGGACGATCGAGCATCAGCCGGTCGCAGAGGAAGACCCGTCGGGCGTGGCGGAGGAGCGGATCCAGTACCGCGCCTTGCTTGCGCGCGTCGCCCAGCTGCCCGAGCGGCAGCGTGAGGCCATCTCCCTGCGCCACTCCGGTCTGAGCTTCGAAGAGGTCGGCGTCTTGCTCAAGTGCACCGAGGATGCGGCCAAGATGCTCTATCACCGCGCCGTGAAGGCGCTCAAGGAAGCCGTGGAAGAGGAGACCGCGTGAGCGAGCCCGAAGACCTGGAGCTCGAGGCGCTGCAGCGGCAGCTCGACGATGCCTTCGAGACCACGCGGCCGCGCCCTGGTTTCGAGGACGAGCTCTGGACCCGGATGCAGGCCCGTAGGCCGGCCGGCACACGCCTGCGGGACGCGTGGCTGGGCCTGGTCCAGGGCATTCGCGAGGTACCGGCCGTCCCGCTGGCCGCGGTGGCCGGTCTCCTGGTGGTGGTTCTGGGCGCGGGCGTCCTGGTGTACAGCGGCGTCGGTCGTGGCGGCGGGGCCGCTTCGATCGCGCAAAACAGACAAGCCGGAGCGCAGCCCGCGGCGCTCAGCTCGCCGGGCGCTTTCGGGCAGCTGCCGTCGCCCAGGTTCGCGGCCGCTCCGACAGGGGCGTCGGCGCCCGGCCCCGTCCAATCGGGGACGCCCTCCGCCGACTATGCGGGCCAGGTCGCCCTCACCTGGACCGGCAAGCTCGACCTCACCATCAGCACAGCCCCGGTGTTTCGCTATCACGAGCCGTCGACCAACACAGCGGACCAATTCGCGACAGCTCTTGGCGCGGTGCTGGTCTCGCGGCCCGCCGGTTACCTGGGCTCGTACCAGACCACCGATTTCAGCGTGCGAGTTCGCGGGACGGTCCAGTCGCCTGCCCGCGAACCCACCTACACCGTCCTTCCGATCACGTCATCGGCCTCGATCGACGCCGCGGGCGGACCCGTGGATGTCGCGCTCGTGTTCCTGGCCGAGCGCAGCCTGGCCCCCTCCTGGCAGTACACGTCGAACGTCGTCGTGTCGGGTGACGTGTCGCAGGTGTTGCTGGACCGGCAGTTCGGTGTGACCGGTTACGGCTATGCCTACCTGGTCGATGGGAACGGTAGGCGCTACGGCATCGAGGTTGACCTGAACGGCATGCGGCCGATCTCGGCCACAGGGCCGCTGACCCTGAGCATCGACTCCGCGCAGTACCCGATCATCTCGGCCGACCAGGCTGTTCGGTCCGCGCTCGCGTCAACTCAGGTGAGCGCCGGCGCGCCGGGCGTGCCGACCGCGACGCTGACCAGCGCGGAGCTCGTCTACTCCCTGGTCGCGGCCGGAGATCACAGCTTCTACGAGCCCTCAATCCTGTTCTCGGGCACGTTCACCGTCAACGGAACGACATACGTCAAGCGCGTGCTGGTGCCCGCGATCGACCCGACCTACCGGTCGTCATAGCTCGACTCGGGCCCAAACTCGCGCCGGAAGGGCGCATGGCCGATCCCGGGCCCGATACACTCCGCTACGAGTGGGCAAGAAACAGGTCAGGCAGGTTCGTCAGCAGATGCGGCAGGTGCAGCCGAAAGCGGCCACCGCGACCACCCCGGGACAGACCCGCAAGCAGCGCGAGCGGTATGTCCAGGCGGGCGGCATGCTGCAGGGCTACGCTCCCGACTTCGTGATCCGCATGGGCTACATCGCGGTCGCCGTGGCGGTCTTGTGCGTGCTCGCGATCGCCGCGATCATGGTGTTCGTCCCGGCGGCTTACGGCTGGCCGGTTGCGGTCGCAGCAGCTCTCGCCTGGCTGCTGCCCATCGCGCTGCTCGCGAGCTTCATCGCGCCTGGTTTCAGGCTCGCGCTGCGCGATCGCAAAGCCGAGGCGAGGCTCGTGCAGGGCCAGCTCGTCGGGGCGAGCTCGGTCAGCACCTCGATCGGGCTCGGGATGATGATGGTCCAGACCCGTGGCGGGGTCGAGCAGTACCTCGTGCCGCCGGCGCGCCTCAAGCAGGTGCCCGGAAACCAGGTCAACGTTGTCCTGACCGTAACACCGAACCTCCGGCATGTCCGTTCGGTTGGCGTGATGGGTCAGCGCATGGTCGGTCGCGTCGAGCCGCCGGTGCCGCCGGTCATGAGGCGCCTGCAGCTGCTGCCCTTGTTGACCCCGATCGCGCTCACCTTGGGAGCTGTCATCGGCGACGACGCCGTGGCCTTCGCGCCGATTTCCCCGTCGCCGCTTCATGCCCTGCTGGCAGTGCTGGCGGGGACTGCGCTCGGCGCAGCGGTCTACGGCGTGTCGTTCTTGCTGCAGCGACGGATGATGACCGAGGTCCAGGCGCTCGCCCCGAAGACTTAGTCCTCCTCCTTCTTCGCCGCCTCGATGTCGCCGCCGGTCGGCTTGGCGACCGTGATGGCGGCGGCCTTTGGGACCGCCGGGGGCATCTGTCGCGCGGCGGAACCCTTGCGGTCAGGGGCGGGCGGGACCAGCTGCCTTCGTTCCGGGTAGGTGGCGATCAGCAGCAGGCTGAAGGCCAGCCCGAAGAAAACCGGACCGATGTGGAACGGGGCGCGCCACAGGTAGTAAGACCCGGCTTCGAAGGCGAGCACGACGAACCCGTAGAGGATCCCGGCCCTGACCCAGCCGATGTTGGCACTCGGATTGAAAGCGGCCGCCATGAGCCCGATGCCCAGCACGGCGCCCGCCGCGGAGGCGTGGGTGCCGACCTCCTGGTCGAGCGGAAGGAGCGAGGTCCCCACGAGCGAAACCGCGGCTCCGCCCACCAGGGCCATGCCCATCAGAAGCATCCCCACGGTCAGCAGCAGCCGTCTCATAGCTCGGGACAATATAGAAGCTCCTTCCCCCCTCCCGGCCGCCGTCACCATGGTTAGACTCCAATTGATGACCAACGACGTCCACATCACGCCGGAAGGGCTCGAGACAGTGAAAAAGGAGCTCGATCAGCTGACCACGGTCCGCCGGCCCTCAATCGTGGCGAAGATCAAAGCGGCGAGGGAGTTCGGAGACCTTTCCGAAAACTTCGAGTACCACGCGGCCAAGAACGAGCAGGGAATGATGGAAGCGCGGATCAACGAGCTCGAGGCGATCATCAAGAACCACGTCCTGATCGAGACCAAGCCCAGGACGGGCGTGGTCGACATGGGCAGCACGGTTCACTTCAGCGAAGACGGCGCCGATCAGGAGACTTACCGGATCGTCGGGCCGGCCGAGGCCGATCCCAAGGCGGGAAGGGTCAGCTACGAGTCGGCGCTGGGCAAGGCGTTGATCGGGCATCGCGTCGGCGAAGAGGTCGAGATCAAGACGCCCAACGGTTCCTACAGCGTGCGAATCGTCGGCATTGAGTAGCGCAACCACGACCACGCCACTCCAGGATCTCCGCGCCTGGATGGTGCGGCACAACCTGGACGCGGCTTACATCACGAAGCCGGTTTCGATCGCTTACCTCACGGGGTTTCACGCAGAGCCGTTCGAACGGTTGATGGCACTGGCCGTGCGGCCGGATCGCGCGACCCTCATCGTGCCGGCGATCGAGCGCGAGAAGGCGAGCCGCGATGCCGAGCAGGCCGAAATCGTGTCGTGGCGCGACGGCGAGGACGGATACGCGCTGGTGCGCGCGGCGCTCGATGGCTGCTCCGAGGTCGGCGTCGAGAAGGAGCACCTGACCGTTCAAGCCGCCGAGATGCTGCTCGCCCGGACCACGGCCCGCGAGACGGTGGACGCCAGCCCGGAGATCCGGCGGCTGCGCCGGATCAAGAACCAGGAGGAGATCGACAAGCTGGCCCGCGCCGGGTCGATCACAGACGCGGTCACCGACCATGTCCTCGGCGTCATCCGCCCAGGACAGACTGAGCTCGAGGTGTCCGTCATCATCGGCGCGGCCATCGGCGAGCACGGCGGAACGCTCTCTTTCGAAAGCCTCGTGCAATCCGGCCCCAACTCCGCCCTGCCGCACATGCGACCGACGAGCCGCAAGCTGGCCGAGGGTGACTTCGTCCTCCTCGATTTCGGCGGCGCGTTTGACGGCTATCGCGCTGACACCACGCGTATGGCGGTGGTGGGCGAGCCAACCGAGCGTCACAAAGAGATTCACGGCCTCGTGCTGGCGGCGCATGACGCGGCGATCGCCGCGGTGCGCGCCGGAACGACGACCGGCTCCGTCGACGCGGCGGCACGGCAGCTGATCGACGCGGCCGGCATGGGCGACCTGTTCTTCCACCGGGTCGGACATGGTCTCGGCCTCGAAGCTCATGAAGATCCAAGCCTCGACCCGGGCTCGGCGACGGTTCTCGAGGCGGGGATGGTGTTCACCATCGAGCCGGGGATCTACATCCCGGGGTGGGGCGGCGTGCGGATCGAGGACGACGTCGTGGTCGAGCGGTCGGGCTGCCGGCTGCTCACCAAGGCAGATCGTTCGCTTCGGGTCATTCCGCTTAGCTGATGCTCGCCCCCGGGATGCGCCGGACGGCGCAGCGGACAGAGGTTTACAACGCGATCGTTGCCCTCGGCGGGCACTGCACGGCGGAGGAGATCACAGCGGAGCTCCACAATACGAAGCCGGCCTTTCCGCGCAGCACGGTATACCGAGCGCTCGACGCTCTCACCGCCTCAGGGTCTGTTTACGCGGCCCATCTTGGCGAAGGTGCGACCTACTACGAGCTGGCTTCCGGTGATCACCACCACGCTGTGTGCCAGGTGTGCGGGGGAGTGCTTCACATCCAGGAGGAGCTCGTCAGCGAGCTCGAGTCACACCTGCAGGAAGGTCATCACTTCAAGCCGCTGCGGACGGAGGTCCTCGTGGTCGGGATCTGCGACTCGTGCTCGAGGAACCCGAGCCCGCGGGCGGCGCGGCGGCGCACGATCGACGCGCATATGCATTTCACCTAGGAGTTGTTGGAGTTGTCTGCCCCGGCGCGCAAGCGGCGATGAGGAAGGGACTTGCTGATTGCTCCCTAGCCCTCCCCCCTGAACGGGGGGAGGGGACGCGTGCTGCCTTCCTGTTGATGGTGCCCATCGCAATCACGGTCTTCAATTCGGTTCTCCTTTCCGGCCGGGGGATAATGGCGCGGACGCGGCCGGTTCGATTCAACTGAGAGGAAAGATGGAATCCAAGATCGTCGGCACTGTGATGCCCGTGCTCGAGCTGAACATGCAGCCCAACGACAAGGTCTTCGCCGAATCGGGTGAGCTCTCATGGATGTCGATGGCGATCCAGATGCAGACCTCCACGTCGGCCGGCGGCCAGCAAGGTGGGTTCATGGGCGCGCTCGGCCGTGCAGTGGCCGGGGGCACCCTGTTCATGACGGAGTACACGGCGGTGGGCGGGCCGGGCCTGCTGGCCTTCGCCGCCAAGCTGCCAGGGCAGGTCTTGCCCCTGGAGATCGCGCCGGGAAAGGGATACCTGGTCCACCGCCACGGTTTCATGTGCGGCACGATCGGGGTCCAGTTCTCGATCGGGTTCCAGCAGAAGTTGGGCGCCGGAATCTTCGGCGGCGCGGGGTTCCGCATGCAGCGCCTGCAGGGACAGGGCCAGGCGTGGGTGGCGCTCAACGGTGAGGTCGTCGTCTACGACCTGCAGCCCGGCAACACGCTGAGGGTGCATCCTGGGCACGTGGGCATGTACGAGGAGTCGGTCCAGTTCGGCATCACGACGGTGCAGGGGATACAGAACGCGCTGTTCGGCTCTGGCATCTTCCTGGCCGCGCTGACCGGACCAGGGCGCGTCTGGCTGCAGTCCATGTCGATTCAGCAGCTCGCGCACGCGATCGCGGAGTACATGCCGGCGAAGGGCTAGGGTCCGGGCGCTGTCAACCGGTTAGTTCAGGAGGGCAAGAGCGATGGCCAAGTATTTGATCGAAGCCGCGTACTCGCATGAGGGCCTCAAGGGCCTGGTCAAGGATGGCGGCAGCGGCCGCCGGGCTGCTGTGGAAGCGGCGACCAAGGCGCTGGGCGGCCACGTCGAGGCGATGTACTGGGGCTTCGGAACAGACGATGTGTACGCGATCGTCGAGGCAACTGACAACGTCGCGGCGGCGGCCCTCGCGCTCGCCATCGGAGCTACCGGTGCGCTCGCGCATTACAGGACGATCGCGCTGCTCACCGCCGAAGAGGTCGACCAGGCGGCGAAGAAGTCCGGCGGGCTCGGCTACCGAGCGCCCGGCCACTAAGACAACCGATGTCCGGGCGCTGGTTGACCTTTGACTGCTTCGGCACCCTGATCGACTGGCGCCACGGCATCGGGACCACCGGGGAGCTGCTTTTCCCGGGTCACGGTGCCGCCTTCCTCGACGCGTATATCTCCAACGAGGCTGAGGTCGAGACCGACGGGTCGTTCAAACGGTACCGGGCGGTGCTCACCGAGACGACGCGACGCGTCGCCCGGCAGCTCTCGCTCGACCTCAAGCCAGACGACGCGACCGCGCTCGTTTCGACCATTCCTCATTGGCCGCCGTTTGCCGACGTTGGGCCCGCGCTGGGTGCGCTGCGCAAGGAAGGCTGGAAATTTGCACTCCTGACCAACTGCGACCGCGACATCATCGCCCTGACGCAGCGCCGGCTTCCGGTGCCGTTCGATGCGGTGGTGACCGCCGAGGACGTGTCCGCGTACAAACCGAACCCGGCGCACTTCTTGCTTTTCCAGTCGACGTTCGGGGCGTCGGCGGATGTGTGGATCCACGTCGCGCAGAGCTACTTCCACGACATCCGGCCGACCAGCGAGCTCGGCATCGCGCGGATCTGGGTCAACCGACAGGGTGAGAAGGACGATCCGTCATTGGCGGACTCCGTGATTCCGGGCCTGGCGGGTTTGCCGGAGGCGGTCAGAGTCCTCGCTGGTAAGGAGGCTTAAGCCCCTGCGCGCAAGCGGCGTTAAGGATGTGACCTACTGATCGCACCCCGACCCTGCGCGTAGAGCGGCGATGAGGACGGGACTAACTGATCGCTCCCCGAAGGGGAGAGGGAGTAGGCGGGCCCACGACTTCGGTCGGTAGTCTCGTCGCCCACGCAGCGCCGATCCTATTCCTCGAAATAGTCCCCGAGCTCGACCGTGGCCCAGTAGACGCGGCGCGCCGGACCCGACTGGACCAGGTTGCCGCGCTTCTCGCGGCGGATCGCCAGGTCGCCGCCTGGCATCTTGACGGTGACGTGGTCGTCCACAAGCCCCGCCCGCATGCAAGCCGCGGCCACCGCGCTCGCGCTCGTGCCGGAGGCCAGCGTGTAGCCGGCGCCGCGCTCCCAGATCTCGACACGGACGCGGCCGCGGTCGAGCACTTCGAACAGCTGGACGTTCGTACGTTCGGGGAAGGCTGGGTGTCGCTCCAGGTGAGGGCCCAGCTCGAGGCAGCGCTCCTTGGTCACCGGCTCCCCGAACACCACACAGTGCGGGTTGCCGACGGAGACGAGCATCGCCTCGACCGAGCCGGCCGGGGTATCGAGATGAACCCGGTCCGGCTCGCCGTCGAACGCGGCCGGGAGGTCGGCGGCACGAAACGATGGCCGGCCGATGTCCACCTCGCTGACCACCTCAGCGCCGTTCCGCGCGAGGATGCGGACCTGGTTCGGGCCTCCGGGCGTGCGCAGCTCGAAACGTTCGCCCGCCCCGTGCTCGAGGACCGCGTGGGCGGCTGCGATGCGCAGCCCGTTGCCGCTCTTCTGCGCCTCCGATCGGTCTGGATTGAAGATCCGCACGGTCAGCGCCGTCGGATCGAAAGCCAGGAGGCCATCCGAGCCGAGGCCCTTGTGGCGGTCGCAGAGCTGAGGCAGGATCTCGACGATCTCCTCGAGCGGCGCGGGGAGGTCCAGGACCAGGTAATCGTTGCCCAAACCCTCGTACTTAATGAGATCGATTCGCATTAGGCCTCAATCATCCCGGGAATCGGGCCCGGCCGTCACCTGTTGTCATAAGATGACGTGTCTATGCGGGACCTTACGTGGCCTGCCCAGCGCCTGGTTCACATCCCGGCCTGCTTCTGTAGCTAGCCCGGCCGTCTGCTCGCGCCCGTAGGGCGCGCCCATTCGACCGCCGTTCGACTCTCACCGGTTCGTTTGTTATTTGCAATCTTTTGGAGGTTTGGAATTGAGCTCATCGACGACAACGAAGGCTTTGGTCTCCACGGAGTGGGTGGCCGAGCACGGAAAGGACAAGGGACTTCGGATCATCGAGGTGGACGTCGATCCGTCCGCCTACGACAGGGGACACATCGAGGGTGCGGTCGGGTGGAACTGGCGGAAGCATCTCCAGGACCAGGTCAACCGCGACATCGCCAGCAAGGAAGCGCTCGCGAACCTGCTCGGCACCGGCGGCGTCACACCAGACACCAACATCCTTCTCTACGGCGACAACAACAACTGGTTCGCGGCCTACGCGTACTGGGCGTTGAAGTACTACGGGCACGACAAGGTCCAGCTGATCGACGGTGGACGCGTCAAGTGGGAGAAGGAAGGACGCGAGTACAGCACTGACGTCCCGAGCTACTCCAACACCGACTACAACTTCCACGGCTCGCCAAAAGAGGACATCCGCGCCTACCGCAGCCACGTCGAGTCCAAGCTCGGCAAGGCCGGCCTGGTCGACGTGCGCTCGCCCAAGGAGTACTCGGGTGAGCTGCTTGCGCCGGAGAACCTCCCACAGGAAGGCGCGCAGCGCGGCGGCCACATCCCGACGGCGGTCAGCATCCCGTGGGGCACCGCGGTCAACCCGGAGGACGGCAGCTTCAAGAGCGTCGAGGAGCTGAAGGCGATCTATGGCGACAAGGGCATCACCGCCAACAAAGAGGTGATCGCTTACTGCCGCATCGGCGAGCGCTCAGCTCACACCTGGTTCGTTTTGAAGGAGCTGCTGAACTACCCCGAGGTCCGCAACTACGACGGCTCGTGGACTGAGTGGGGCAGCTCGATCAAGGCCCCGATCGAGAAGTAGGAATGGCAACGCAGGTCGTCGACCACTCCGCGCTCAAGGTCAACCAGACCGGCATCATCG
>DATBZR010000115.1:0-3787 GCA_036513095.1 Candidatus Dormiibacterota bacterium
CGATACGCCTTCGCCGACATGCCGGGCTACCCTCGCGGCACCCGTGCAGCAAACGACTCCATCGCCAAAGGCCGCTGGTGGGACCGGCGTCCGGGCGGAGGCGAGGGAGCATGAGCGGTCGCCGGCCTCGCCTTCGCGTGATCGATGGAACGAGGGGGCCAGACTCTGACCCCTGCGTCATTGGGCCGCAACAGCCGCTGTTTCCGATCGTGCAGGGAGCCCGAGCACTAGGAAATCTTCATGTCTGGAACCGCGAGTGGATGCAAGGCGAACATCGCGGACCCTGGTTCACCTCGGAGACCGCTCACGTCGATGTCGTTAACTCGCGACCGACTCAGCGTCCCAGGATTTTCGCTGGCGGCAGCCGCACTATCACTGATCGCGCGGTCATCGACTCCAAGATCAAGGCACTCCCTCGTACCGCGATAGTCCTGACGAGCCGAACGCACGGCGCATCAGCGGCCATTCGAGATGCGGTCATGCGGCGCGGCCTCCAGCTGGAGGTCTGGACCGCAATCACCGATCGGCACCCCACTGCCGAGGCGGCATACTTCGCGCGCGACGAGGAGATGATCCGGTCGGCCGACCGGGTTCTCGCCTTCTGGGACGGCAACAGCACTGGCACGTCGCACGAGCTGGCATATGCAAAGAAGCTCGCCAAGCCGATCGATCTGGTTGTCGTCAAAGGAGAGTCGTCGCCCAATGGCTTCACCGGAGGCGACGCCGCGTGACTGGAAACCGCGTGCCTCCTGGCCTTGCGATCGTGCAAATCGACCTGATCCAACCCTGCCCGATCCAGCCACGTGTCAATGTCTCAGTCGACCTGGTCGAAAAGCTCTCTGACTCGATCAGGTCTGGCCGCCATCAACCGCTGCTTGAGGTCGAACCAGCCCCTGGCATGCGCGGCCGCTACCAGATCGTCTTCGGAGAGCAGCGGTGGCGCGCGGCGAAGGCGGCTGGCCTGCTCGAGATCCTGGTTCGGGTTCATCCGCACCTCGGCTATCTCGAGCGACTCGAGAAACAGTACGAGGAGAACCACCTTCGCGCCGACCTCGATGTGGTCGAGGAGGCGCATTGCATCGTGGTCGACAAGACCATCCGTGACATCGCGATGGCAGAGCAACTGCTGCGGGAATCGCTAGTGCCCTTCGAGCCGCTCGATGAGAAAAGGATTGTCCATCGACAAGAGTTTGTGCAGCACCTCGACGGCCTGCGCGAGATGCTGGTCAAGCACAAGACCCACATCGTCAACGGCGCCGACGGCAAGCCCGTTGCGAAGCCGCTCTCGCGATGGCGCGAAACCGAAAAGGCACTCGGCATTTCCGAGTCGCAGCGCAAGGTGAAGGTCGGTCTCCTGCGCCTGGATCCTGAGGAGCAGGACCGTGTACGTCCCCTGCCACAGGAGCACGCCATTCAGATCTCTCGGCTGGCTGACAAAGAGCAGAGGACCGAGCTGATCGAGCGCGCTGCCGAGCTGACGCACCGCGAGGTCCGGCGGGCGGTCAATCGCCTGCTCGCCGACCGCGATCTAGACGTTGACGGTGCGCTCGCCGGCGATCCAGAGACATCTGAGCCGCTCACCTTCGAGAGCCGGCTGGACGCCATCGCCGACCTCTGCCGCCAACTCGCGCGCGCTCTCCGAAACCTGGCTCGCGAGATCACTTCGGAGGAGCGCGAACTCGTTAGCGGATTGCTCGCGGGGCTAGACCGAGACCTTGCTGACTTCCGTACGCCCGGGGTGATTGATATCAAATGATTCAGCCAAAACGCAATCATTCGGCCGCCGGCATCAACCCTTTCAGGCCGGGAATGGGACTTGATCCACCCTATCTGGCGGATCGGACCTCACAACTCAGGCGATTTGACCAATACCTGGCCGGGTTCCCTGACTTTCCTCGCAACATCAGGTTGACAGGCCTTCGCGGCGTGGGCAAGACGGTGCTGCTGCAGCATTACGCCGACCTCGCTGAGGAGCGGGGCTGGGTTGTCGTGCGCCGCGAGTGCAGCGAGCACCTTCAGGACGAGTCGACATTCGCGCTCGCTCTGGTCGAAGACTGCCGCCGCGCCGTCGAGCACTCGTCGCGCACGGGCGCAATGCGCATGCGATCGAGCACCGCAGCAAGGCGGGCGCTCGACATGCTCGGGAGCCTGACCATCTCCCTCGAAGGCGTGACCCTGGCGGTGAAGCCACCGGCGGTGGCAGCCCGTCAGCCAGCCCTGCTTGAGGACCGGATGTTCCAGGCCCTCGAGCTCGCCTGCGAGGGAGCAGTTGAGGGCCGCCGGCCCGGCGTCCTGCTTTCCTATGACGAGGCTCACGTTCTCCGTGACACGCCCCGGCTGCACGATTATCCGCTCGGTCTATTCCTCGCGAGCGTGGCGCGTGCCCAACGTCAGGGACTGCCGGTGATGCTGATCGCCTGCGGGCTGCCGACCCTGACCGACAACCTCGCTAGGGCCAAGAGCTACTCGGAGCGTATGTTCCAGGCCGAGCAGCTCGACGCGTTGTATCCGCCCGAGGCCGCGCTCGCGTTCACTCGCCCGCTGGAAGCTGGCGGTCGACGGGCTGACGACGAAGTCATCTCAGCTGTCCTCGCGGACACCGGCGGCTATCCGTTCCACATCCAGTTCTTCGGCGCCCTGCTTTGGGATGCCGTCCCAACGCTGCCGACGATCTCGCTGCGTGACTTCCAGCGTCAGCGTCCCACCATCCTGCGGGCCCTCGACCACGCCTTCTTCGACGCCCGCCTGGCAAAGACCTCAAGCCTGGAGCGCCGGTTATTGCACGCCATCGCTCGTGAGGGCGAGGACGCATCAATCCAATCCCTTCTCCAGCTGCTGAAGCTATCCAACCACCGGATACAGCCGCTGGTCGCGCGCCTTGAGCGCAAGGGCTTGCTCTACCGGCCAGAGCGTGGCCGGCTCGCCTTCACCGTGCCGCTCCTCGGCGACTATCTCGTGCGCAACGCGGGGGACCGCTGATTGTCGGGCATCACTTGCGGCCTGCACTGCGATGCATGTCCCGCCGCTTTTCGCTGCGGCAAGAAGCCCAACTTCTGCCTTCGCGGTCGATGCGAGGGATGCCTCGACCCGGAGCGGATGATGGCGGAGCGCCGCCAGGTTGTCGAGCACCTCGGTGGCCTCGACCTCAGGTGGCCGCGACCGGTGCGGCACCCCGCTCTTCCCGAGCTGCCGGATCACCTTCCTGTCCTGGTCCAGGCATACGCCGATCCCTTGGATGTGCCCTGGGTCGCGCTGCACGGCGGCCGCGTCTTCGGCACGGCCGGGCGGTGGGTCACTCGGAAGCACCGGCGGCCGGTTCGCGAGGTCTATCGCCTCGGGCCGGCCACCAAGGTCGCGCTGCAGCTGTACGTGGAGGACCGGGTGCTCGAAGGCTTCTGGGTTGCGAGGCGTCGCATCATCGCCGACCTAGCCGGCATGGGCTTCGATCTGGTGCTGACGCCGAACTTCTCTGTGTGGCGGGCGGCCAGTCGCTGGGATCAGATCGTCCAGCAGAGAAGATCAATCGCTGTCTACCACGAGCTCGTGGAAGCCGGGGTCCGCGCTGTCCCGGATATCGGCTTCAGCTTCTTCGAGCCAGATGGCCGGCTGTGGGCGGACTGGATCAACAGCCAGCCTGAGCTGCAGGCGGTGTCGATCTTCTGCGGCGGCCGGAAGATCCACGCGGAGGTGCGCGCGCACCGCGAGACCGTCGAGGACATCGCGCTCTTCCACCGCGCCGTGAGGCCGGACGTCACGTTCATCCTGGGCGGGATCCACGCGGCGGAGC